>CAYSHR010000436.1:0-3853 GCA_964430795.1 uncultured bacterium | reverse complement strand
GATATCCGTCTCGAATTGATTTACCTTATTTTTTATATAATATCCGTGCTCAGTAATAGCTGTTCCGGGAATTCCGGCTTTGATTGTCTCGATATTTTTACCGGATTTCAATTTGCCCTTGAGCTTTTCAGAAAGGAGAGCGCAATAGGTTTTCTCATAATCAAGGAAATGTCCAAAAGTTGTGGAGTCGCCTACACAGAATATCCTTTTAGTATCCGGCGCCTTATTTTTATTAATCTCAGGTCCCCGAAAACCGAATCTGTTTACTTTTAAAACTACATCAGGGTTGTTGCCAAGGGGCATTCGGGCACCGGGCACAAGCTCATAGGCGTGGTCGTAAATATTGGAATAAAATTTTTCCTGAGGTGAAATGGAAAGACCCGAAGCGGCAAGAATAATCTCGATAAACAAAGCAGAAAATATAATGGCGGCAAGGGCATAAAATATCTTTTTTCTTCTTTTTACCATATTACAAATCTAATTCAACCACAGTGGCGCCATCTCCCCCTTCGCCTCGATTTCCAGGGCGCCAACTTTTCAGATAAGGCGAGCTCTTGCAATATTCCCTTACTTCTTTTTTTAATACGCCGGTTCCATGCCCGTGAATTATTGTGACCTTGCTGAAATTCCGGCGGTACGCGTCATCCAGAAACTCTTGCACCGCGGCCAGAGCGTCTTGCGCGACTTTTCCCCTCAAGTCACAGGAAAGAGAAGGCCGGCTCTTGCCATAGTCGGATTTGTCCTCTGAAACAATAGGAGATTGATATCTTTTTTCTTTTTTGGTTTTATCCTCCTTTGGAAAATAACAGGTCGAGGAACTGACGGAGAGTCTAACCCCCGCCACTGTCACCTGGACATACCCTTTCTTATCAGGAGGTTTAATAAGAGCGCCGACGTTGTTAACACTTTTTACAAAAACCGAATCGCCAACCTGGATATTCTCCCAATTCATTATGGGAAGAAGGTCGGAATTGCTCTTTGAACCATCATCTTTTTTTGGAAAAGCTGAACTTATGTTTTTCTCTATTCTTTTAACCTTTCCTCTGGCTTTTTCGACTCTCCTGTATGTGGGAGCGCTTTGAAGTCCTTTGAGGATTTTCTTGATTTCTGTTTTCGCGCCGACAAAATCCTTCTTTATTCTCTCTTTTTCCTCTTTAATAAATTTTTCTTTTCTGGCTTTGATCTCCTCCAGAAGGACGGCTTTTTTTATAGCGGAGGCAATGGCTTCCTCCTCTTTTGCCTTTTTGTTTTGAATAATTTGCCCAAGTTCCTCCTGCTGTTTTTGCAAACCTGTCATAACTTCGTCAATGCGACTATCGTTGCCTGAGGCGTACTGTCGGGCTTTCTCAATCAGCTTCTTGTCCAGACCCATTTTATCGGCAATGGAAAAAGCGCTGCTTTTTCCCGGAAGATTCTGGACCAGTTTGAATGTGGGTTCAAACTTCTCCTTATCAAATTCCATGCTCGCGTTTAAAACGGGCTGTTCCAGAAAACCAAGAGAAGTAAGTTCCGTAAAATGAGTTGTTATGATGGTTCTTACACGCCCTGTGATAAGATGGTCAATGATGGCTTTAGAAAGGGCGATACCCTGATTCGGATCAGTCCCCTCACCGATTTCATCAATAAGCACAAGTGATTCAGGGACAAGATTTTCCAGAATATACCGCAACCCCAACAGGTGGGCTGAAAAGCTCGAAAGGCTGTTTTGGATTGATTGCTCGTCTCCAATCAAAGCGAAGATTCTTTTGAATAGACTCATATGTGAATCGGGATTAACAGGAATATGAAGACCCGCTCTAGCCATCAAAGCGCATATGCCGACGGATTTAAGGGCAACGGTCTTGCCTCCGGTATTAGGCCCTGTAATCAAAAGGACCTGCTTTTTATCGTCGAGAAAAAGATCGTTGGCCACGACCTTTTCTCCCTGCCAGATAAGAACCGGATGGCGCAACCCCTTAAGCTCCACAATTCCACTGGTGTTTATTTTTGGAGCGCAGGCATCAAGACGGATTGAATATTTTGCTTTGGCGAAAATAAAATCAAGCTCAGTAAGCCATTTCACGGCATCAAGTATCTCGTTTCCATTATCAGCTACTTTAAAGGACAAAAAAGCCAGGATTCGATATATTTCCCTCTCGATTTCAAGCTCGCAGGTCCTTAGAGTATTGTTGAGATTCGTAACCTCTTTTGGTTCGATGTAAATGCTCAGACCCGAGCTGCTGATATCGTGGACAATTCCCTCGACCTGGCTTTTCTTTTCTACCCTCACAGGAAGGACGTACCGCCCGCTTCGTAGAGTGAAAAACCCATCCTGAAGCAGATCATCAAACTTTCTCGAATCCATCAACCCGTTTAATACTTTATGAACCTGGTTATGGATCGAGTGATATTTATATCTGAGAGCTTTTAATTCATCAGAGGCGTTGTTCTTAACATTTCCGTCCTTATCAATGGCGCCATTTATCTCTTTTTCAAGACCAATGTCCGAAAAAATCGACCTGGCCAGAACCGCCAGTTCAGGGGCAATATCCTCTTTATCGGAAATTGTCTTTCTTACTTGTCTGGCCAGGTTAAGCACCCAAGCTATATTAAGCAATTCCTTGCCGTTAAGAACGCCCTTTACCTGGGTTCTGGAAATGGATTTTGTAAGATCGGAAAGATCAGAGAATCCCACGGATGTGCCTGTCTCAAGAATCTCTTTTGCTTCATTTACATCTTGGAGGGCTCTTTGGATAGTGGCTTTGTCATTAAAAAACTCCAGTTGCTCACAACGTTTTTTCCCAGGTTCAGATCCGGCAAAAGTGGACAACTGGGTGATAATCTCCCGCCAGTCAAGAAGATCACCGGCCTTTCTCGTATCATATTTTGGTATTGAGATTACATTGGTGTTCAAGGTTGATTCCTTCTTTATTAAACGCCCCGCTTTGCCTTTGGCCAAATATATATCTGGAGTTGCAGGTTTAACCTAACAGGTAGATTGTCTCTTAAAATCCAGGATGCCAATTCAGAAGGGGGCAAGAGATTGCTTACCGGGGAAAAAAGAATTTCACACCTGTCTTTTAGGTTCCTTTTATTGATAATGCTCTTTGCCCATTTGTAATCCGTCTCATGCGACAATACGAACTTTACCTGGTCAGTCTTTTTAAGGCAGGAAATATTATCCCATTTCATCTTCTTATCCTGGCCGCTTCCCGGGCACTTGATATCCATAATTACATTGACTCTATCGGAAAGTCCCTTGATGCTCATAGATCCGTTGGTTTCCATATAGACTGTGTATCCTGACACGATAAGTTTATCTGCCAATTCCGGGGTCTCGTTTTGAAAAAGAGGCTCGCCCCCTGTGATCAGAACTCTCGTTATCGGGCTTTTCTCAATGACATTCAATATCTCTTTTATCGAATATACCCTTCCCTTTTCATAAGCGTACTTGGTGTCGCAATAAGAGCATCTCAGATTACAACCGGTAAGTCTGATAAACTGAAACGGAAGTCCCGCGCCCTTTGCCTCGCCTTCTATGCTCTGATAAATTTCTGTAATTTCCAACATTATTTTCTCATATATAGTCTGTTTAACCAACAGAGAGTAGCACAAGAAAAAGTATAGAGCAAAAACAGACAATACAACCGACCTTTGCCCTTGATACCTATGTCCGATTATCCTAAGATGACCCTCCTGATTTTTAGAAAGGCCGTTTATGCCCACAGATGATCCTATTCTCGCCAACCTTTCAGATCCGCAGAAATCGGCAGTTATCCACCCTGGGGGGCCGCTGTTGATTTTTGCCGGCGCCGGAAGTGGAAAAACAAGGGTTTTGACTCACCGTATCGCTTATCTGATCCAGCATCAAAAC
>CAYSHR010000435.1:0-3853 GCA_964430795.1 uncultured bacterium | reverse complement strand
GTTGTCACCTGATAGCCCGCCATCAAAGCCTGAAGAGCGCAAATCGGATCAACTTCAGTGGTCCAGACCCTTGCTTTTTGAGCTGAAAGTGATTCGGCGGATCCTTTGCCTACATCTCCATGTCCGCAAATCAAAGCGGTTTTTCCAGCGATCATCACATCTGTGGCTCTTTTAATTCCGTCCACAAGGGATTCTCTGCATCCAAAAATATTATCGAATTTTGATTTGGTAACCGAGTCGTTTACATTTATGGCCGGGACCAGCAGCTCGCCCTTTTCATGCATCTGGTAGAGACGATGAACACCCGTTGTGGTCTCCTCGGAAACACCTTGCCACCTGGCTACGACTTCATGCCAAAAGTTCGGGGTTTCTTTTAATGTCTGTTTTAGCAGGTCATTGATAACGGTCATTTCCTTGTTATCTGTTGGTTCATCAAGAATTGATGGATTTTCCTCAGCAAAATAACCTCTGTGAATTAGAAGGGTGGCGTCACCACCGTCATCCACAACCAGGTTGGGACCGGCGCCGTCAGGCCAGGTCAGAGCTTGCTTTGTACACCACCAATACTCCTCAAGGGTTTCACCCTTCCACGCGAAAACCGGAGTGCCGCCTTTGGCGATAGCCGCCGCGGCGTGGTCCTGGGTTGAGAAGATATTGCACGAGGCCCATCTCACATCAGCACCAAGTTCCACCAGGGTCTCGATAAGAACCGCGGTCTGAATGGTCATGTGGAGGCTTCCGCTGATCCTCGCGCCGGTCAGGGGTTTATCAGGGCCGTATTTTTTCCTCGTTGCCATCAGGCCCGGCATCTCTTTTTCAGCAATCTCAATTTCTTTTCGCCCAAAGGAGGAAAGATTGATGTCTTTTACTTTGTAGCTCTCTTCTTTACCCATTTTCATTGCTTCCTTTTCCACTTGGCTTCCTTTTTTCATTTTTAAATTCTATTTTGCCAATTCCTTCAACTGGTTGGCCTTGTTGGTTTTTTCCCAGGTAAATTCCGGCAATTCTCTTCCAAAGTGACCATATGAGGCTGTTTTGTTATAGATAGGGCGTAGAAGATCAAGATAATCGATAATCTCAGCGGGCTTTAATGGAAATACTTCTCTTACAAGTTCGGCGATTTTGTCAGGTGAAATTGTCGACGTGCCCGCTGTGTCAATCATTACCGAAACCGGGTCGGCGACTCCGATGCAATAGGCCAGTTGCACTTTGCAGGTACTCGCAAGGCCCGCTGCCACGATATTTTTTGCTATATGCCTTCCCATGTAGCTTGCGGATCGATCGACTTTTGAAGGGTCCTTACCGGAAAAAGCGCCACCGCCGTGTCCACCATGACCACCGTATGAATCGACGATTATTTTTCTACCTGTAAGGCCGCAATCACCCATAGGGCCGCCAATAACAAAGCGCCCAGTAGCGTTAATGTAATATGTCGGATCCGTCTCCATAAGATCAGCCGGCAGAACCTTTTTGATGACTTCTTCGATAATTCCCTCTTTGAGAATCTGATCATCGACTTCAGGGTTATGCTGGGCGGAAATTACAACGCAATCCACAGCCACAGGCTTGTTGTCAACATATTTCAATGAAATCTGGCTTTTGCCATCAGGTCTTAACCACGGCAGGGCGCCATTCTTGCGAACTTCGGCCAGCCTTTCGGTAAGGCGATGGGCATAATAAATCGGCGCCGGCATTAATACATCAGTTTCATCGCAGGCAAAACCGAACATAAGACCCTGATCTCCGGCACCTTGCTCATCAAAGCGCCCTTCACCTGTATTAACCCCCTGGGCAATGTCCGAGGACTGCTTATCAATGGAAGTAAGGACCGCGCATGTGTCGGCATTAATGCCCATGGCCGAATCGGTATATCCTATATCCCTGATGGTATTGCGAACTATCTCAGGCATATCCACATAAGTATCAGTAGTTATTTCGCCGGCGATTATAGCCATCCCGGTTGTGATTAATGTTTCGCACGCGACCCTGGCGGATTTGTCCTGGCCGATAATTGAGTCAAGAATCGCGTCGGATATCTGATCCGCTACTTTATCTGGATGCCCTTCTGTAACTGATTCTGAAGTAAATAAAAAGTTTTTCATGGACATGATACATCCCCTTTCCATTGTTTTTAAACTGACCATGTAATTTAAGACCAAATCCGGGGTTTGTCAAAGTATATCAGCTACTTTGGTTAAAAAGTGGGAGTGAATTGAAGATATTGTGGATGGAACACTTACTGCCGGATTTTGGTTTCTGATCCAGGAATGAGCAATTTTTTACAAGGTCAAGGAAATCAAGGATTTGTGCGGAGGCATACTTATGTACGTTGAACAATCAAAACCGAAGATTGACGCCGAGATTGGGAATAAGGGCCTTTCCTGGACAGAAACTAATCGAATATCTCTCTCCAACTTACAATATCAACAGGGTCGGCGATGATATTGTAAGCGGAACTGTATGTATACCAATAGTTTGGATCACTGTTATTTGTAAATTCACTTGGATTCTGGACACTTAAAGTTCCCATGGCCGTAACAATTCCTGTGAACTTGATTTTTCCGTGGAGTTCATAGTTGCCTTCAGTATATACAAGGCCGTTCATCTTGCTTTGCTGGTTTGTATCATAGTTAAGAAGGACGTCGTCTTTGGATATCATGGAAACCGTTGTACCCTGCTGGGTGTAAAAGCTTCCCACCCCAATGACTTTACCCATGGATATAACTGTACAGATTCCAGTGAGTTCACCTGTAAATGTAACATCCCCGTCTACAAACAGGGTGCGCTGTCCGTTATCGTCGGGTTCGATACCGTCGCAATCAAAGTCATTTAGTGTTATTGAAGTATCATTTGAGCCGAAAACACCGTCATTATCGTAATAATGACCCGGAGGCGCGGCGCTTGCCAGGTCCTGCCAGTCAGATGTAGATAGCTGAACAGAATCAAAATTCATTGGCGGGGTCTCTGTAACATTAACGTCGCAGTCGGCCATGGCGGCTATCAAGTCTCCGCCGCCGGGATCTTCGTAGCAGTCAGAAATAAGAGTTACATCCTCAACTGCTGGAATCTGCACATTAACCGGTGGAGTTCCCGCGTCCAATTCCAGTCTTAGGGTGTTGTTGACTCTGATTCCTTCCTCACTGATCCTGGGTTTGCCCACCAATATCATATCGCCTCCGGCATTTAGAGCCGCGGTAGTAAAAACAGAATCAACGTCAACCACAACCTTGATTTTTCTGACTGCTTTTCCGTATCGCCCTATAGCGTAGAGTTCTCTTTTGAATGAGCCTAAATTGGTGACTGAAAGCTGATAGGAAGCATCATTGGCCATGGCGGTCTCTTCAAAGCCATCCAGCCAGCCAGGATCGTATTTCATCGAGGCAATAGCTCTTTCAACGCCGGCCTCCGCTGAGCAGAACGCTGCTTGAGAATCACGATAATTACCGGACACTTTTATGTCTGTGGAAACAATGGCCATGGACCCCAGGCTGATGATAGTGGTGGCCATCAAAATCATCATTACGATGGGAAGGACCATGCCCTTTCTATTTTTTAAGTTATAAGTTTCCATTTTTCCTCTCCCGGCTCCGGATCAGCAGGGGCAATTGCCGGCTTCCTGGATATAGCCTTCACAGCCTTCTGAAGTATTTCCCTCCATGTCTTCAGCGACAATGTAATACTTGTAACATTTTCTGTTGGCGTTAACATTTGTGTCGTCGTATTGCACTCCAGGCGTGGAAGGGTCAATGTCTGAAACAAGAGTATAAACTCTCCTATAATTGTTGCAGTTTTTGCTTCGCCAGATGTTATATCCTCTCACGTCGGTTTCGGAGTTTTCGTTCCAGGATAACGC
>CAYSHR010000434.1:0-3859 GCA_964430795.1 uncultured bacterium | reverse complement strand
GAGCTTTCCAAAACCGGCAAGAAGCAGGCCGACAAGTCCCGATTCCTTGTCTGTGGCCCACCCAAGAAAAGCCTCATTGGAGAGAGTGACATCTTTGAATCGATACATTATTGGAACAAGAAAAGCCATTGGACCAAACTTCCCATAAACTCCATCAGGACCAAGTCTGGGATCGTCGGGGTTTGTAAAATCCTCTGACGCGGCCATGGCCAGAATCTCAAAATTGGTGTAGATAGGGGGGCCAAATGGAGGGAGGGTCATGTATCGTGGTAGCAGACCTTTTCTCAGGGAGTTGATGGTTGTCTCATATATTCCTTTGGTGAAAATCGGCAGGAAACGGCTTTCACCGTCTATCATTAACAAGCCGGCAAGGTCATCCCGGCCCTTGTGTCCGTCATCAAACTCATACGCGGCGTAAGCTTTGGCGTAGACAACGCCTCTGGAGTGTCCCGAGAGATAAACGGTTTTCTGCCTGCTTTCTTCCGGGACCTGTTCAATGATTTTCCTTATATCCCACATGGAAAGATCGAGTCCCCATTCGGATAAGAAACCTGTCTCAGAGTTATAGGGGTTTAAAAAACCGTCGAATGTTTTTCCATCAATGGCGCCGCCTTCCCAATAATAGGAATAGGCGATGTCCGGGTCTTTAGCCGCCTCCGCCGCGTCCATTCCGGTGGAGTCCTCAAGGAGATGATGCCTGCGCTCCGCTGTCCAGACCTCGACGCGCCCGCAGGAGAGTTCCACAAGGCTCTTAGCCATATACGACATATAGCCAACTCCCACTGTATATCCTGGTACCATTATCAGAATGGCTTCAACCTCGTCAGGGGACTCATGGCCGGTATCGCCTCTAAACCGAAAGTATTTGGCTTTGTTGTATTTTGGTGGGGATTCCCGCCCTGTAACCGGATTTGCCGGCGCCGGGTAACTGTCTATGGTTATATAATCCCAGATAACTTTTGGGCAGGAATCATCATCATCGTCATCATCATCATCGTCACCGGCGTGGTCATCGTCCTGTGAATCATCATCATCGTCTGAACCCCTTGAGTCGTCGTCGTCATCGCCGCATGAAAAGAGAAAACATAGAAGTGAGATAGAAAGAAGTATCAAAAAAACACGTAAGAGCATGATCTCTCCATCCTTTAAGAGCTATTGCCTTGTCAAACCAATTTTGTTTTACACTGTAATCGTTCAGTTACAGGGGGGCTTTTTGGAAAATCGGGGAGACGACTAAATGGCGCTAAGTTAAGCTCTTGTTACACCTGTTATGCCTGGACGTGGAAACGTAGGCAACCATTTTGCCGCCCCTTCGGTAAACTCAGGACAGGCGGCGTCTCACCGGTGACTCACGCCATCCCTCGTAGGGGCACCCTGATTCACCCCATCCTCGTAAGGGCACGGCATGCCGTGCCCCTACCGACGGATTGATAAAAACGCCCTTAACTTAGCGCCATTTAGTCATCTCCCCTTATCTTTTGCCTCGCCCTCTTGTCAATGAACGGTTATTTTAACCCGCGTTAATAAGGTTGGCTGCAATTTGATCCACCAGCTTTTTCATTTCATCATAATGAAATCGGAATCGATCAGCCACAAAGTTCAAGTATAGCCTGCGGTTGTGAGTACGTATTGTCAATCCCAGACCAAGAGTTCTTGCTATGCTGGCGCTGGAATGGAAATCGTCAATTATTAAATCCCCGGCGCCAAGGACTGCCGAATCCCCTGTGGGCTTGCCGTCTTCTATTTTTGGCCAGACAATTCCCAGGTTGGAAATATAGAAAGTGCATGGAATGGTCTGACCAATGGCGCCGGCGAGTTTCAATCTTGTTTTTAAAGGAAATACTCTTAGAGCTTTAATAATATTGCAGGTTGTATTGTAAAACTGAATATCCACGCCTTTGCCAAGTTGATAAACTCTCTGGTCCCGAAAATAGCCGGTCAGGGTGTCAAGGTCGTCACCGCCATTATTTATTGCCATCATGTTCAAGGCCGCCAAACCGGCGCCGGCGTTTTGGGGTAGTTTTGCCCGCCCCTTTAGAGAAGTGATAAGCATGAACCTGAACCTATCCGTCCCGACATCACGCTCCTGGTTCCACTTTGTAATGGTCTGCCGGGCTACCGCGAAAACAAGGTCGTTTAAAGTGGCGTTATTACTTTTTACCCTTGCCAAAAGCCCCTTGACGACCTCCTGGTCATCAATGACGGCTCTGATGCTGTGCCGTCCTTTTACTTTCCGGTAGTTTCTAATCTCCTCTGTCGCCACGTTTGACACAAGGCTCTTTCTGTTTCTAACCCAGAGGTCCATAAGCTGCTCTTTGGTAAAAGCAAGAGCGGACATGGGCTTTATCAGACCGCCTTCTCTTTTCAGGGCGGCCATGCCAAGAGAATCACCCCAGTCAGGAGGCTCGCCCTTTACCAACTCGTGATAATTTTTTAACGTGTTTGTAATAAGCTTGTAACCCCGGTTGGGATCCATGGCGCTGTGGTGATAAAGAAGAGAGAAAATATAGGCATCGTCGGATACTCTAAGCAGAGAGACGCAAACAGGAAATTCCCTGTCCAGGAGAAATCTTCTCCTGGTTCTCATTCTATAATACTCTGTTGAGAACTCCATGGGATCGAAAGGAGTTTTTACCATGGCCCGGCAGTCAACAACGTGCAGTCTGTTTTTTATCTCATCATTAAAAACCCAGTAAGGCTCATAAAGAAGCCCGTTTCTCTTTTCCCTGAGATGGCTGTTGAACATGGGTATTTGGGCTATGGACCGGCCAAATGCCTCAGAAAGGGCAAGAGTGTCCACTTTTCCCCGAAATTGTAACTGGGTGAAATCGGTTTTGGGGTAATCATCGTTTTCACTTGCAAGAGCATATTCGGAAAATGGGTCAAGGGGCGATACGAATTTCACGTCTGTTGGCATTTCGATCCTCATTTATTTCTTCCAGATCAAGTATTCTCGCGGCGTTTTTATAAAAGAAATACTCCTGGTTTTCCTCTCTGATCACATCCTTCCAATCCTCAACAACATCATAAGGGAGGCTGGGATAATTGGTGCCGAAAATCACCCTCTTTTTCAAGTAAGTGTTCATGGCGTGAACCATCTCTTTTGGTAGATATTTTGGTGAAAGACCGGTAAAATCAATGTAGATATTCGGATGTCTGTTGGCCACAGTCAAGCCGATTGACCCAAAACCAATTCCCGCGTGCCCCATAACCAATTTTAGGTCAGGAAAATCCATGGCTATCCTGTCCAGATGATTCGGGTTGCCGATATCAAGGGGTGTTTCAGGATTGAAGTGGGTGGAGGAGTGAATCTGCACCGGTTTGCCCATCTTTTCAGAAAGATAATAGAGGGGGTAGTATTTAGGGTCTGTGGGATAAATCCCTGTTAAAAATGGACTAAGGGTCATTCCTTTGAAACCATGCTCTTTGTAGCATCTTTCAAGGTCGCGAACGCCCTTGGTCACGCCTTTGGAAATATCAATTTCAGCCATACCGATATATGTATCAGGAAATTCATTTATGACATCAAGGACTTCACCGACTCCTTCATAGCTCCCTGGAAAGATAACTCCCCTGGAAACGCCCGCGGATTGCATCTCCTTTACAGATTCGGAAAGGGGCGCCAGGGTCAGACGGGTATCAATGTGATAATGACTGAAGTACCTCTTAAATGCGGGAATTGGCTCTGGGAGGATGTTTCTATAGAAAAATGCCGTGCGGGGGCGGGTGCGAAAATCAATGATATCCATTTTCTCTCCTTATCTCTCTTTTTTTTATATCTCACCCCACGCATAACTGTGCATTATGCACAGAATGAAGCAAATAGGGAAAAAATATTGTATCAAATCGTTTCCAGCTT
>CAYSHR010000433.1:0-3861 GCA_964430795.1 uncultured bacterium | reverse complement strand
GGAATAGCCGCCCTTTTCAGATTTTTCAGCAGTGCCTGAATTTCCCGCCACCTCAAATCCGTGTATCGCCGCCCTTGTAGCTGTGCCTCCGGATCTTGTGACCAGAGTGAGCATGTCGGTAATGATTCCGGAGGTTTTTTCAGAAATTACTCTTCTGACAATTGTGTGGTTGAAGTCCTCCACAACCCGGTTTTCCCCATCAATGATTTCAGATACAAGATATGGTTTCATAAGGTTGCCGCCGTTGACTAAAGCGCAAAAGGCGGTTGCCATCTGTATAGGCGTCGCGGCGATTCCCTGTCCAAAAGAGATGTTTGAAGTCTGAACCGGACCCCATTTTTTCACGCTGTGAACAATACCCGCCGGCTCCCCGAGAAAATCGATGCCGGTTTTTTTTCCAAAGCCAAAAGCGGTAACCGCCTGATGAAGTTTTGGGGCGCCCAGGCGCATGGCCACTTTACCAGCCCCGATATTGCTCGATTTCTGTAAAATCCCGCCTGGAGTAAGGTATTGGTGGGGATGAGTGTCGTGAATAATCCTGTCTCCGAATTTACGACTTCCGTTGTGACAAAAAATCCTCTCCGCCGGAAAAATAGTCTTGTTCTCAAGAGCCGCGGCGATGGTAAATGGTTTAAAGGTGGAACCCGGCTCAAAAATATCGGAAACGGCAATATTCTTGATATAATTATTTGAGATATTTGGATCAAAGGTGGGCTGGCTCGACATGGCGAGAATTTCGCCGGTATATGGGTCCATGACAATGGCGCACGCGCCCTTAGCGCCGTACCTGGCGAAAACCTCAGCCATAGCCCAATCGGCGTACATCTGAATTGTGGCGTCAATGGTAAGTCTCAGGGAAAGTCCTTTGCTTTCGCCTTTTACAACGATACCATCAAGGTAGAGGGGTTTTCCGTGACCGTCTCTGGCGCCTACCTGAGTACCGCCCTTCCCTTTTAGAATATCTTCGTAATATACCTCAAGACCACCCAGGCCCTGGAGGTCGGACCCTGTGAATCCAAGTAAAGAAGCCCCGATCCACCCAAAAAGATAATTCCTGTCCGCTTCTTTCTGGAGATGTATCTGATCGATTCCAAGCTCTTTTACAGCTTTGGATTTCTCTACGCTTACTTGCCTGGCGATCCATTTAAACTTTGACTTTGATCGAAATTTTTCTTTGATTTTGGCGGTCTTTATCCCCAGGATTTTTCCCATCCTCTTGGCAATTTTACTTTTATTTTCCACATCTGAGAATTCATTCGGATGAATAAAGATGGAATATGTCTTGATGGTCTTGGCAAGGGGCAGGTTGTTTCGGTCATAAATGGCGCCTCTGTTTGGATTTTGACGCATTTTGATAATGTGTCGCTGATTTGCCATTTTCAGATATTCTTCATGGTCCAGAACCTGAAGGATAAAGGACTTGACAAGCACCGCGCCAAAACAGATGGCGAGGAAAATGATGACAATCATGGCTCTCAATCGAAAAGTTCTTTCCGCCGAACCTCCCGGGGCGCCGTGTCTAGTTGTATTGGTTCTCATCTCTTACCGTAATTATTTGATCTATTTGAGGTTTAACCAACCCGAACTCTTTTGCGAAAAATACAAGTCTGTCCGGATGAAGTTTCTCGTTTCGCATTAAGACAAGTCTCAGATTCTCTTCACGTAGAACCTCAAGGTTTTTACTGCCATTGCTTATTTCATAGGCGAATTGCACCTTTTTGTCGTGGGTCCAGACAACAAGTACCGCACCGGCGACAAATACAATAATCGCGAGCAGCAGGGCGCCAATCTTTTTTGACGAGAGAGACCCCGCAGCCAAAGCCTTGATGCCTCGCTGGTGTGATCTTCGCCGATCCGATTCAATGGAAATGATTTGAGCCATTAGCGCCTCAAAGTTTATAAAGGGAAATCCAAGGCAACGTAAAAAACGATTTTTTGATCCGGGCGCCATCGCTATATGGACAGAGACTAAATCTTCTTAGCGGCTCTTAGCTTGGCGCTTCTTGCCCTTGGATTTTGCCCTTTCTCCCGGTCACCGGCAGTTACCGGCTTCCGAGTCAAAATTTTCAATGATGGTTTTTCTTCACAAACACACATAGGCAACTCTCTGGGACAGGAACATGGATTCCGCCGGTAATTGAAAAACCGCTTTACAATTCGATCTTCAAGGGAGTGAAAGGATATAATTACCATTCTTCCTCCCGGCGCCAATCTGTCATGGGCGCCATTAAGAAATCTTTCAAGAGCCCCAAGCTCATCATTAACCGCGATGCGAAGAGCCTGAAAAACCCTGACGCTGGGCTCGATTTTGGCAGTTCGGATTAGTTTTGCCGGTAAAGCCTTATGAACTATTTCCCTAAGGTTAATTCCGGTAAGTTCCGCCCCTTCAGCTACAGCGTCGCAAATTCTTCGGGCGATTCTTTTCCCGTGAACTTGCTGGCCGTAAGTAGAGATGATCCGGGCTAATTCCCCAGGGTCAACTCTTCGCAACAATTGGGCGGCGGTTTGGCCTCGAGTCGCGTCCATGCGCATGTCCACCTCAAAAGGGCTTTTATATGAAAAACCTCTTTCCGGATCATCCAGTTGCATGGAACTGACCCCAATATCCGCCAGTACGCCGTCAATTGATTCAATTTTCAACTCATCCAGGACCTTTTTCAGCCTGGAGAAATTCTCATGGTGATATGTGATTGCGCCACTTGATGATTTGAGTCGGTTCTTCGCGATTTTTAGAGCGCTTAAGTCCTGATCAATAGCAATAAGCCTTCCTTCAGGACCAAGGTTTTGAAGTATGAGCTGGGAATGTCCGGCCCCGCCACATGTGGCATCCAGATAGACCCCATCTTTTTTTATGGCCAGAAACTCCAAAACCTCTTTTAAAAGAACCGGTGTATGTGGCTCCATTGCCATAAGCTAATTGAGATCCCCGCTAAGCTTGCTTCGGATCTCGGCGAATCTCGCCCTGGCTTTAGCCTCAACCTCTTTCCATATTTTATTGGCATAGACCTGTATCTTTGACTTGCTTCCAATCACAACAATTTCCTTTTTCAGATTTACCTGCACTCGAAGAGACTGGGGAACCAGAAGCCTGCCGCTTTTATCCATGGTCTGGTCTATAGCCTGGGAAATATGAAAAAGATGCATAAGTTCCACATCCTCATCCATCTGGGGAAGCATATCGAACTTATCCAGGTACTTTTCCCACTCGATTTCCGGATAGATTTCCAAACACCTATCTGTGACTGTAACAATAAGAGTGTCGGCGCCCATGGAAGCTAATTGTTCCCGCATGGGCGCTGGAATGCTCAATCTTCCCTTGGAATCGAGATTTTGATTAAAGCGTCCTTTAAAGCGCATGCCCCACCTTTACATCTCTCTATGTCACTAAACACCACTTCCTACCACTTAATGACCACAATATTGCACTTTATAAGATGTGTGTCAATAAAAAAACACGCCCTATTTAAATATTTTTTAGTGAAAATATATGTTTATGGGTAAATTTTGCGCAAACAGCATGGTGGAGCAAAGTGGGGTAATTTTACATAGAATTAGGAACTTAGCACTTATCGCTATTTTTCAATATCTTCCAAGTTATAATATAATTAAATACATTAAGTTTATCTATATAATTATGCAATATATATGATGTTAATGTTAATAAATCAGGAGATTATAATTTTTATTAAAGACTTTTAATCTTCACATGTTATAAAGATATTATGTAGCTGAAGCGCTGTTAGTATAGGCTTCTGCCCCCCTTTGGATGGAGATGCAGGATAAACCCCTCGATAAACCAGCCAAGAACCCAAGGATTATCCACAGGCATTAAATTTTCCATATTCATTCCCATGCCCCACT
>CAYSHR010000432.1:0-3870 GCA_964430795.1 uncultured bacterium | reverse complement strand
AATGTCAAAGCAGGGCGCTCACTTTGTCGCGAAGCTAAAATTGATTTTATCGAGGCCATCGAATTCAATTCCGATTTTAACGGAAAGGATATTCATTTACTTGGTTATGGCGTTAATCCTGATGATCCCAGGTTCCTGGAATGGTTGGACGAGATAAAAGAAGGGCAAATCAGAAAATGTAAGGAATGGGCTCGGAACCTGAGAGAACTGGGAGTTAATATCAGATATGATGAGGCCGCCCTTATTACACCGGGAAGACTCCCAACAGGTTCGAACTTTTTAAACGCCATCGCCAGGCGAAAAGAGAATCTTGCCCATCCCCTGATCGCGCCATATCTGCCCGGTGGAGATAAGTATGAGAATGGCTATGTAGATTTTTATTTTGATGTTCTGGCTCAAGGGCCGGCCCGGTCCACTATCACTTTTCAGACAACCCAGCAGGTAATCGCGCGATTGAAGGAGTTGGGCGCCTTGCCTGTTCTTGCACACCCTGTGGAAATTTCCCGGAACGCCCTGGAGATTTTTATTGACGCCGGTTTAGGGGGTATCGAGGCAGCCAGTTCTTACCATGATAAAAAGATAACAGCCGACTTTATTGATTTGGCAAGGGAATATGATCTTATCATAACAGCGGGCAGCGATTTTCACGGACCAAAGTTTAAAAAGAATGTCCTGCTAGGGGGCATCACCCCTAACGACAGAGGGATTTTCCATAAGCTACTAGCAGCTTTAGGCCGATAGGGTGTGGAAAAATTGAATTTGTAAGGGCGCTTCGCGAAGCGCCCCTACACGGAAACATAAAATGCCACGGTAAATTTGCGTGATAATTCGCGAAGCGCCTTACAATAAAATCGTCTATTTTTTGACGATACTCCTTACTTTCTATTGCTAAAAACGGCATATTTTGCCTCTCCTCCAAATATATTTTGGCGGTGAATTCAAAAAACCGTTTAAATTCAATCAGTTTAGGTTTTAGCCTTTATCGGCACAGGGCTTGCTTTGTTTTTATCCGATAATTTTAAAATTGCCTGACGCGAGAAAGCAAAGGAATCAATATGAGCGAAGTGGCTGCGGATCAGCCTATGGAAAAATTTAGAGTCGTATGCCCACATTGCCAAAAACCCTTTATGGTGAAATTGCCCACTTCTTTGCAGGTTGTTGAATTAAAATCAGGTTTTGGCGGCGCCCATTCCTCGGATTTATTTTCTGATAATTCCGGCCCTCTAAGCCAGGAAGATGTGGCTTTTAAGGAGAGGGTCGTTAAAGCCATATTGAATAAGGATTTTGAAATCCCTCTTTTGCCTCATGTGGCCGTAAAAGTCCTTCGATTATCCAACGATTCGAACTCCGATATGCAGGACCTGGCAAAGGTCATTATGACCGATCAGATGATGTCGGCGAAGATTATTAACATCGCCAATTCGCCGGTATTCATGGGCACAATAGAGGTGACAAATATTAAGCAGGCCCTTGTGAGGGTTGGCGTTATTGAGATCAGAAATATGATGCTCGCGGTATCCATGGCGTCAAAAGTCTTTAAATCAGGCATGTATAGCTCCCTGGCGAAAAGTCTCTGGGAACAGGCGGTGGGCGCCGCTTTTGCCGCTCGGGTTATTGCTCACGGTTTGAGAATGGATAGAGAACTGGCTTTTCTGTGCGGCCTTATGCACAACTTGGGCAAAATGATTATGCTTAATATTCTTGAAAACTGTCAAAGGAGAGAGAGAAGAGGTTTTAAGCCACAAAAACAGATTATCGATGATTTATGGAAACAATATAGTTCCGATGTCGGTGAATTGGCGGTTTCAACATGGCGACTTCCTGATCAGATACAGAAAGTGGTCAGGAGTGGAGCGGCTTTAGGTGAGGAGAATGAGGATACCGACAGAATGGTGGCGGTGACCGGACTTGCCGGCGCTTTTTGCCAGGTGAAGGGAATCGGCCAGGAACCTGATGATATTGAACTTGAAAAGCTGCCGGCGGTTGGTCTGTTGCAGATAACCGGCGACGCCTGTTTTGAGTTATTGGAACGTTTTTACAGAACCTACGATCAGATGAGAAACGAGTTTATCTGATGAAAAAACTTTGGAAAATCATTGTGGTAAGTTGCCTGCTGATAATAGCCGGTGGATGTTCGGGGCGCATAGTTCAAGCTCCGATTTCGCCCTATGTCGATCCGGATGTGGGAAGGTTTTCTCTAAATAATGTGGCGGTGCTGCCTTTTGTGGTTCCCGAATATATGAAAGTTGAATCCGGGGCTGAGAATATCAGCATTGAGATCACCAATCTTCTTATTTCAGGGTTAACAGCAAAAAGGGTGTTTACACTTACGCCGACAGGAAGGCTTAAATCCGAGATAGACAAGGCATACCCAAGTTCCAGGGACTGGATTTTTAACGGAAATTTGACCGATGGCATCAAGATAGGGAAAAAAGCCAATTCCGACGGCGTGATTTTCTGCAGAGTAAGAAAATATCTCCAGGGAAATATGATGGATTCCGAGGTGGAGATTGAAATTACTCTGGTCGAAACATCGACCTCCAATACTGTCTGGTCGATAAGGGAACTCATAACAGGAAAAGGTGGGCCGGAAGTTTTTGTCGCCTCCACCAACCCCGTGGCCACAGCCAGGGCATGCTCCATATCCGCCATTGAAAGCACCATGGAGAAGATAGAGAAAATTCATAGGACAGGAGGCCCTATTAAGGTTACAAAAACCTCGCCAAAGCAGATAACCGGATACTCTCTTGTTTCCACAGGGGTGATCTGCACGGGCATATCAGGATACTACTTCAGCGAGTCCCTTAAATATTATAAAAACTATGAGAATGCCTCAAATGATTATGATTTGGCCAGGTTCAGAGAAAAAACTCAACAAAGCGACACCATGTGGCAGATATGGGGAGGCGTAGGCATGGTAACCCTTGGAGCAGGCATATATCTTTTAGTCACCGACTATCAGAAAATCGCCTCAAGGAAGCCTTCCGGAATTGAGAGGCGCTTTGTCGTAGCTCCGAGATTTTCTCCCAAAGGAGCCGGAGTATCCTGCTTGTTTCGATTTTAGGAGCGAAAAATGAAAGCTAAATTCATATTGGTCGTGCTGATTATTGTGCTGTTGGCCCTGTTTACATTAGCCCTGGCAAATTGTGGAAGGGATTTCTCCAGGTATCCGACAAAAGGCTCATTAAACATGACCCTGACCTCGGTGGAACCCGCGAAAGGGGCAAATTCCGTTGATATTCCCATCGTCTTAAGGGGAACAAACTTTCTGGGTTTACCCAGCGTACTTGTGGGCGCCACATATTGCACCAGCGTGGAAGTGGTTACCGGAAATATTCTATCCGCCACAATTCCCGCCGGAACAGCGGCCGGCCAGTATGACGTTACTCTCATCGCTGAAAGTGGTGATTCCCTTTCTCTTCCAGGGGCATTTACAATAATTGATCCTGAAGACATCGAAATATTTACCATTACCCCGTCCCAGGGGATAAATGACACGGCTACGGATGTGGTTGTTACCGGTGAAAATTTCATTGCTGAACCGGTAGTCACCTTATGTGGCGCTGATGGCTCTGTTGTTATGGCCTTCTCCAACGTTACAGTCGATAGTGTTGATTCCGGAACTTTGACCGCCACCATACCATCGGGCGCCGATCCGGGCACATATAATGTATGCGCCAACAATCCGGGCAGCTCAACTATTGTAATGTTGAACAGCGGATTCAAGGTAACTTCGCCTTCAGATATTCAGATTGATTCAGTGACCCCTGATTGTGGTGACAATATTGATGACGTTGATATCTTCATTCGAGGTGAAGGCTTTGAAGAGGATATGATGGTGCTTCTTGATGGAGAGGAACTCGAAAGCGA
>CAYSHR010000431.1:0-3871 GCA_964430795.1 uncultured bacterium | reverse complement strand
CTGGCAATTAAAAAATGCCGGCATACGATTTGCTTATGTCACGCTGCATGTAGGCGCCGGAACCTTCGCGCCTGTAAGAGCGAAGAACGCCAAAGACCACATTATGCACAAGGAGAGTTTTCATATCAGCAAGGCTGCCTCCGCCAGGATCAACCAGGCTTATAAAAACAACGAGAAGGTTCTGGCAGTGGGCACCACAAGCTGCCGCGCCCTTGAGTCGGCAATAGATGAAAATGGACGGGTAAGAAATATGTCGGGCGCCACCGATCTTTTTATATTTCCCGGATATCAATTCAAAGCGATAGACGGCCTGCTTACCAATTTTCATCTTCCCCAATCAACTCTGATGATTCTTGTTTCGGCCCTTGCCGGACATGAAAAAACCATGGCCGCGTATAACCACGCTGTAAAAAACGAGTATCGCTTTTTCTCCTATGGTGATTCCATGTTGATGATCTGATTTTGAACCTCTGTTGCGGAAAAACTTGCCCTGGGCTATGATATCAAGAACTTTTCATGGATTAATAATGAACGGAAAAATTGCTTCTTATACATGGATATTTTTTGCTATCTCGATTTGCACCGCCTTTGCCGGGCAGATGGAACAGGCTTCTGTTAATAACGATTCCCAAAATACCTGGCGATATGTGAACAATGGCAATATGGAAAAATTCTGGGCTGATCTTGATGGCGATGGCGCCCCTGATATATATTTTGCCAAGCAGGGAAACTTATACAGCCGGATTCTTGTTGATGAAAATGGAAATGGCGCAGCCGATTTTATCTCTCTACTAAACCAGGATGGGGATTATCTTCTGTTCCATGACAAGGAGGGAGACGGAGTATTTTCCAGGTTCACGCCAAAGGCTTTTAATGATAAGGATGGCAACCCTATTAAGTTTCAGAAAATGATTTTAAAGGGCGTCCGGAGAAAACTATTTATGGACTACCTTGGTGAAAAATGGACCCAGGCTGAAACTTTTTCTTCCGTAAATGGATTAGGCCAAAATGGAGGCGGGAAAAGCCTGGGGATTAATATCAGGCTCACCCTTACTCCATCGGGCAAAACCTCTGATCCTGAATTTTCATTAAAACCCATTGTTTTGCCGGACAAGAGATTCCTCCTTACCTGCGGAAAAGAAGAAACCTGGGCGCCAAAGGTTTTTTACCTTTCTGACGACTTGCTAGAGCAAGGGCGGGCAAACAGAAAAATTGAACTTGTTCTTCATGGCTTCTGCGTAAGAATTGAATCCCAATCCCCAAAATCCCTAATCCTTATCCAGGTTTCCGGATGGATAAAAATCGACAATAACTCGGCAACTCCTTTTACCACCATTTTGGATTTGTCCTTAGGCAAAGTCTCCTCTGAAACTGTTATCCTAACAGACTCTCTGGGCAATGAAACGGGAGGACTTTTCGTCGAACTGTTTTTCTCCAAGTAAAAAGGACCGGTTTTGCCGATCCCTTTAATCAGATTCTCTTTCCTTACTTTCTCAGTCTATTAATAGCCGACAACAAAATTGAGAAAAGTCATGCCATTGGTTCTGAAATCGAGGTTGCCGGCCGACATTAAATATAATTTAAAAGTTACATTTTCATCCAGCAACACACCTTGAATGGAATCATAAAGGGCTTCCATGCCTTCGGGAGTAATCATATCGTTAAACGCGGCTCTCTCTTTGGGAAAGACAAATCCGGCGAATAGAGGCACCTCGCCATATTCTTGCCCATCAGGTGATTTGGTTTTAACTGTAAGGTAGAGATAGAGGGGAGTTTTTCCATAATTTGTTACATGGCCATCAACTTCCATCTCTTCTAATTCGAGATGCCCTAATGATATAAAAGGCAACTTCATCTTCTCTTCAAATACAGTTGAAGTAATCTCCGTTGATTCATTAGCGGCTTCCAAATATCCCAGATGCCCTCTATGTGAAAAATTGTTTGTCTCAAAAAGATAAGTTGTGAAATAAAAGCCGGCGTTTGAGAAATTAGCCGTACTTGCCTCGTTTGGTCCCCCAATAGCTACCGAAGCCAATATAAATATCGCCATAAAAGTAATCACTGCTATTGTTTTGCCCTTTAAGTGCATGCTCCACCTCCTGTGATTAAAAAAAATCCATTTCCCGCTTTTAATGCCAGGAACGTACCAACTGTTTATATACCTGATATCATGAGGCTTTTTAGAATTATGGCTTTTAATAAATCACTTACAAAATTACTTATGGAGGAAAAAATGTAATCTATTTCCGGCAAAGAATCAGTTCTGTTTTTCTTTAAAAAACTTTTCCTGACTTCCGCGCTACCCCTTTTTATGTGTCGTAAGTACTTGAAATTACATGATCGCACTACCTGTTTTGGGTGTCCCGATGCTATAATGAGGCATGTTTGTACGCAAAAAGAGAAACGCAAGCGGGTCGGTGAGCGTTCAGGTCATCGATAAAAGCGGCTTTGATGTGATTCCGGATCGCCTGTTTCGGGACATTGTCATCGCCCGACTTGCCTGGTCGTTTCTTATTCCGAACAACGAGCGGCCAAAGATGCATTCAATCGGGAAAAGGGCGATAGCTCTTGCCGCGAAGGTAAAAAAAACAATAACTGAAATTCTTGCGGACGATATTGACGACATCAAAAAACACAAACTTTAATTCGACGCCATTTTGGCGGCAATTGATTCAGTCCATTTGTGTTCCTTAAGTTTCACCAAGTCGATCACTTCCTTTCTTCATTTGTTTTTCGCTTGGTAATAAGAGAATCGATATATTTCTCGGGCACGCCGGTTATCCTTGCCAGATCTGAAAAATCCACAGGGAATGTACCGGGCAGAATCAGCTTTTGAGCAAGATCGAGAAAGTAGCTGTCGGTCATTCCTGAAATAAAGTCGATAACAACCTGCTCAGGATCGTATTTATCAACGTAGTCGGTATAATATTCGCTTATTGAATTGATGTGGTCTTTAAAAATCGGCGAGGAAGTATACTTCTGTTTGACATGGGAAAGTAGTTCCTCAAAAACAAGAGTAAACAACCTTTCGATTCTTTTCTGGTGTATGGTTATGAGATGATTTTTATAGATGTTCTCCATGTTAAAGGCATACAGCTCTTTTAGAGCGTTATATGTTTTTCGGCTGTATGCTATTTTTTCCTTGCCCTCGCTTGCTTTTAATAGATCCATGACAAGGTAATCGATAAGCTGGCTGTTGTTCTTGCCAAGTGGCGTATCAGGAAATCGGTCCACCAGCCCAACAGCGATGGCGTCGTCGATATCACGCCCTATATATGCTATGACATCACAAAATCTCACAAGGCATCCTTCAAGGGACATGGGCGCCAGAAAGAGGCTTTCCTTCTCCTGCTTCTGCCTGTACTGCTTTAGGAACTTGCCGATGCTCTTGGTTCTGTCCGGGGCGATGGCCATTCTCATGTCCTCGCCGTCATGGCATAAAATACCGTCAAGAACCTGAAGAGAGAGGTTCAGACCATTGTTGGGCGTGCCCTCATGCTGGCTGTTTTTCTCCAGGATATTGAGCCACCTGACCCCCTGGACACTGTGCTTAAAGTACTTCTGTGTTCGTTTATAACTGATTTCCGAGAGAATTCTCTCGCCTTCGTGACCAAGGGGCGTATGACCGATGTCATGGCCAAGAGCAATCGCCTCGACAAGGTGAGGGTTCAGGCGCAAAGCCCGCCCTAAAAGTCTGCTGATCTTGGCCACAAGTTGCACGTGAAGCATGCGATGGGTAAGTCGAGAGTTTTCGTTAAGATAGAAAACCTGGGTTTTGTCAAGAAATCGATTAAAAGCGAAAGAATGTAATATCCGATCCGAATCTCTCCAGAAATTCGGCCTTAAACATTCAAAAGAGAGGGGATGTTTG
>CAYSHR010000430.1:0-3878 GCA_964430795.1 uncultured bacterium | reverse complement strand
ATGGCATTTTTTTCATTGGGCAGCCCGATCATGAAATAGGCCACGGTCTCCATACCGACTTTTGTGGCAATGTGGAAAGCTCTTCTAATTTTCTCAACAGTTGCTTTTTTTCCAAGAATTCTCAATCCCTGATCTGTGGAGGTTTCAACACCAAGTTGCACTCTTTGGCATCCGGCTTTTTTCATTGCTTTTAATCCCTCTTGATTTAGACCGGAAATGGTTGTTCTGCACGACCAGGATATTTTACTTGGGCCGGATGACATCCTATGGCAGAATGTGTGAAGTCTTTCGCCCTTTGATGGAAAGGTGTCATCGAGGAAATAGAGGTGCTCAATTCCAAGGGCGGAACAGATGTTGATCTCTTGATAGAGGGAATCGACATCCCTGAATCTGGTTTTTCCCCTGGGAGTGGAACAGAAAGCGCAATCAAAAGGGCAACCACGACCAAAAATCCCTGTTGTGAACACCCAGTCCTTTCCTGCCAAACCTCTATATGGCTCAACCCCGGTAATGGTCCTGTCCGGTAGCGGCAGCAAATCCGGGTTCTCGATTGTCTGGTAAGAATTAACGCTCATGTCAGGTGGATGATCCTTTGAAAAAACGCCGTCCGGAAAAGGAGATTTATTGTCATCCAGATAATCCAAAAGTGACGGGAAGGAAATTTCAGCCTCGCCTGTGCAGATAAAATTAATGTTGTCAAAGGAGAGGGACTCGATGGGAAAAATGCCCACATGGGCGCCGCCTATAACAGTGATGGATTCAGGGAAAGTCGTTTTTAGATTATCAAGGGTCTTAATTGAACTTGCAAGGTTGGGAGTCATGGCGGTTACGCCGACTACTTCCGGATGATCCTTCTTTGGCAACTCTTTTAAATATTTATTAAGATTCCCCGCAATCCCGTCATCAATCACATCCACCGAATGTTTGCCGGATTTGGTGGCCGCGGCTTGCAGGTAAAGCAATCCCAATGGAGGGTAGGCGCCGCTTGCGTCATGGGAAAACCCGGCGGCCTCGGATTTTAAGGAATATTTTGAGCCTGGATTGACTAATAGAACTTTCATTAATGGGTTATCCACCTATTCCAAGGTTTTTTCTGACCATTTTCTCATCAAAAGAGGGTCGAGATATTTTTGTTCCTCTCTGGCTCAGAAACATCTCATATAGACTTTTCATATCAGTGAGCAGAAGGGAAATCTCTGTCCAGCAAGGGCGAAAACAACCCTGGCAATTTTTAATTTTCTCTTGTAATTCTGATTGATATTTTCCGGTTTTGGACAATTTGGGGAACTTGGAGAAGTGGATATCCCAGTCGCCCTCAAATTTATGACATGGCGCCACCATCCCATTTGGGCTTATGGAAATGTATCCATTGCCCGCCAGGCATGACCAATGGGAATGCCCATCCAATAAAAACCCGGGAGACTGTTTTAAGAAGGCGGTGGAATTTAAAATCGGCGCGCCTTGTTTCTTTTCTCTAATCATAAGGTCAAAGGCGTCATATAGTTTTCTTTTAAAGTTATGATCAAAAGCAAGGCTTTTATCCTTGCCGAAAAAAGGATGGCCATTTTCCTTTGCCAGGTGAATGGGAATGAGAGAAAGGTAAAACCCAATGCTTTTCGCGAGGCTCAGGATATTATCAAGCTGGTCAATATTCCTTGCGGTGACCATGGTGTTGAGAATAGGCGTGGCGTTTCTCCTGGGAAGATTCTTTGCGATGAAAAAAAGGTTGTCCATGCGTTTTAAAAAAGAGTCCTTAACGCCGTCAAGGTAGGATTGAGCATCAGGATCGAGGGTGTCCAGGGAGAAGGAAACCTCTTTTAGCCCTTCTTTGATAAGAGGTTTTGCCCTTTCGGGAGTAAAAGCAACGCCATTTGTCAAAACCCTTATTCTCAATCCATTTGAATTAAATATTCTAATGATGTCCCTTAAGTCATCTCTGAGAACAGGTTCGCCTCCTCCAAGACTTACATGTATGCACCCGAGTTCCTTTAATGTCTTTGCGAGTTTTTCCACATCAGATAAGGGCAGTTCATCCGATAAATCTTTTCTGCGCCATATGGTGCATGCTTTGCACTTTAAGTCGCAACGGTTCGTCACCCCGTAATGGGCATAGACAGGTTTATCTAAAAAAAGTAATGCCCTTAAGAAAGCGGCGTAATGTGATATTCCCATGAGACCTAACCCGCGGATTGAAAAAAACTTAAAAAGATAATAACAGGCAGGGGACTCTAAAAAAAGAGGAATTTGAGGATGGTCCTGACTAAATTTTAACAAGCACCGCCTGATCAACTCCATTTTCGTTTTTGATGGCGATAATCCCATTATAATATGGTCCGACAAGGGTGCTGGTTCTGCGTACCGCCAAACCGGGAATCCCGGTGATCTTTTTCGCGTTGTTTTTTGCCGGATCAAATCGATATATCTCGTCGCCTGAATCATAAACTATGGTCTCTTCATCGATCCAAACAGGGGGATTATAGTTATTCCCCATACCCTGGTCCGGTTGGCTCTTCATCTCCGTTAAAGCCCACCCTGTTCCCTGTTTTTTTATAATAGTGATGGACCCTTCTTTTCTGAAAGCCACCATGTCGCAAGTCGGGCTGATGGAAGGAGCCATGCCAATAAACTGATGGCTTTCGTTGTTTTTATTATCAATTATATGAATAAGGCCGCCTTTTACTTCAAGGGCGCAAAGCAGGAGTATCTCGTGTTTCTTTGATGGGAAAAACTCACAATTTCCGCCAAAAGTCTCAATATCCAGAATCTCAAATGTTGAACTTGCAAGGTCAACAACACCGCAATATTCCCTTTCACCCCAGCAGACGGGGCGCTTTACCTTGCCGATGGTGCAGGCGACTTTGGCGCTGTCAATATTTGGAGAGGGTGACTGAACATATGTTTTAGCCAGAGTCTTAACAAGACTGCCTTTTGCTTTAACCACGGTTTTTTGGCCATCAATATCAACTTTTATCAATTCACCATTTTCCGCGAAAATAAAGTTGGTGCCATCGAGCATTCGAAGGCCGGCACCTTTGCCCATATCGGTTTCTTTGCTTCCGATTTTCCTTGAATACATCCTGTTTTCAAGGCTATAAGTAACGGTTTTATTATCAGGGCAAAGACACAGGTCCCTTATCTTTCTCTTGTGAGTAAAAAGAGTTTCCACAAAAAAAGTCCTTCCGATAAATCTACAGGCCGCAAATCCTAACACTTTTTACAGCCGGATGGTAGCCATAAACATGGGCGCCGGTTTCTTCAAGTTTGTCCCACCCCTTAAAGGGTTTAAAAATAAGCTTTTAGATAAAGATATACCATGTCCGGATTTTTCATGGTCATGTCATGTTCATCGATTTCAAGTCCTCCAAATTCTGTGTTTTCTCTCCCAATGTATGAGTATACTCCTGAAATAAACTCGGCATAATCAGTGACCGCGTATTTGACGGAAAAACTTACAAAAGCGCTTTGGTCATCAATGTTCATAATGGGTGAAATAGACAAAGTTACTAACGGGTGGGGCTGGAATGTACCCATCAGAGTGATGTAATCTCTTCCAAAATTAAAAGCCCTGCCCATTGCCATCATCCGCTGAACGCTTTTATCGGTCAGCCTTTCCATGTAATTATCAGGATCTGATTCCCCAAGGCCGTTGAAAAAACCCTCCAGTAAAAGGTATGGATTCCCAAATACCGCGAATCCGTAATCGAGAGATAGAACCCCTCTTATGTAATCGGGCTCATGGTCATCGGGGTTTACAAATGTGTAGGTTGCCTCTCCTCTAAAACCAGCGTTCCAAAGGTAACCGGTGAAATCCAGACCCGTCACAGTGTCCGGCCCAAAAACGCCGCCCATCATTGATATGTCGTATTCGCCTATATGAA
>CAYSHR010000429.1:0-3883 GCA_964430795.1 uncultured bacterium | reverse complement strand
AGAAAAAAATGGAAACTCTTATTCTAGAGCCTTCACTTCGAATCGAAACAGGGCAAAAAGCAAGACGCCTTATTGAATCCGAACTCTCCTGGGATGTAATAAGCAAGCAGTTTGTTGCGCTTTTTGAAAAAGTTACAAGTAACAATACACCATGAGTATTCCCATATGCCCACAAAAGAATTCCTGTCCAAGCCCGGATAGGGCTGTTGGAGTTTCCATGCCGGGAATGAGAAAATTTCTCCAAGGTCAAGGAAATCAAAGTTCAACAGGGGAGCGTTTTTTTGTGGGTTGACAATCAAAACCGAAGATTGATGTTGGAGAGATTTGAAAAAAGGTCCTTACTTGAACAGAAGCTAACTTGGAGTGGCTGTTGCGCATAGGTATAAACGCATTGTTTTTGATACCCGGTGAGGTCGGCGGTTCCGAGGTCTATCTGTGCCAGACCCTTGGCGCCATGGCAAAAAACCATCCTGAGGAAACATTCATTCTATTTACCAATAACGAAAACGACGGTTTTTTAAGAACACTTTTTTCAAATCTCTCCAACATCAATTTTAAGGCGCTAAAATTTTCTGCTGTAAACCGCTACTCAAGAATAATCCGAGAACAAACCCAATTGCCTTTTCAAGCTCAAAAAGCTAAGGTGGAATGTCTATGGTCACCCGGGTACACCTCGCCGATTCTAACCCATTGCCCGCAAATCGTTTCCATTTTGGATATGCAGTATAAAAGACACCCTGCCGACCTCACGCCCATTGCAGGAATTACAACTGATATTTTAGTAAAAAGCGCCTGCACTCGCGCAAAAAGGCTGCTCACCATCTCTGAGTTTTCCAAAAGGGAAATAGTCGAACTGGCGAAAGTCAATTCTGATAATATCCGGGTTACTCACCTTGCTGCTTCGAAAGATTTTTCAGACCGAAAACCGGTGGCGGAAATAAAGGCGGCTCGGCTAAAATATCTTCCCTTTGATCTTCCCTATATTCTAAATGTGTCACATAGCTATCCCCATAAAAATCTTCCTTTACTTATTCGCTCTATGAATCACCTGTTAGGTAAAATCCCACATCAACTGATCATCCTCGGCAAACCCAGACTTGGAGAACCGGAAGTTCAAAAGGAATTGAAATCCTTTGATTTAAAAAACCGGGTGACGCGGATAGATCACGTTTCAAAAAGTGACCTGATTGCCCTGTATCAAGGAGCAGACCTCTTTGTATTTCCATCGCTCTATGAGGGATTCGGCTTGCCTGTACTTGAGGCAATGATGGCAAAAGCGCCTGTCATAGCTGCTCGAATGGGATCTATACCTGAGATAGGTGGAGATTGTATTACATATTTTAACGGCACAGATGCCGGCGCTCTTGGAAAAGAGATTCTTAACACAGTGAATGCCGATAAAATAAATAGGAACAGATTGACCATGGCAGCCTTTGAGAGAGCTCAGGAATTTTCGTGGGAATCAACAGCGGACAAAACCATAAATTGCCTCAGGTCAGTATTAGCCAAGTCGTCCAAATAATCCAGACTGGCTTTTGAGCCCTTTATAAACTAATGGAAAAATTTTCTATTTTCCAGTTTCAAAAACACAATATACTGAATAAACACTTTGCTGTTTTCCCTTTACTTGCTTTCCCCTGTTTCACCATAGTCCGGCCTGCGAAATAGAAACATAGGGCGGTTGGGACCCTTCATGCCGGCGACCAATTTCCAATCACCAAGGGGCAAGCCGGCCTGCTTATCTCGATAAGCCCGGAGCCAGTCCCGCCATACAAAAAATCCCTGGTTGTCTTCCAAGGATAAAAACAGATAATCCGCCTTTACCCACTTGGAAATCCTTTCAACATCCGAAGGATTCAAGGGCAGCCATATGCTCGGCCGATCTGAATGCCAGGCGGTAATCCACGGCATATCCGAAAAAACCATCTCTTCTGGCTTGGTGTTATCCTTAACAAACCTGCCAAAGATCGGTATGTGCCGGTGAATCCCTCCATTGGCACCGGCCGAAATTATTTTACCGGGTAAATCAGCGAAAATCCAGGGATAGGTCAGCAGCAGGATCGCTGCTACAAGTACAATCCCACGGACTTTTGGAGAGAAATTTTTCGTCCAATGAAAAGCCTTGTCCAGCCCCGCGGCGACAAGAATCAGTATAAGAGGAATATAGAGATGAAAATAGCGAGCCATGACAAACATGATAATACATACAACGGCAGTGGCTAAAATCAGCCCGATAATCGTGGCGCCAAGAAAAAAAGTATTCTTATCTCGAAAGTCAATAAAGAGAAAGAAGATAAAAAAGAGGATAAGAAAAGGGTTGCCCATCTTGAAAAACAGACTGGTAAACAATAAATATAGGTTGGTCGGAAGCTTGGAAAGCATACCATCAATAATGCGCTTTTCGCTGTAGGTTGGATAATCGACAGAGCGATCATAGGCATGTCCTGGAAGTTCATCGGAAAACATAAGAGGTCCAAAACCGAAATATTTCTTGAGAAGGGAAAAGGTTATTGACAGCTCTTTTTGTTCTGAATCCACCTCTGTTTTTTTATGAAAATCCTCAGATACAATGGGGTTGCCCTGGAATGGTTCCACTTCAGGAAACAGCATGGGATAATATGCGCCGCGAGCAAAAATAAAAAGGTACATTCCGCCAAAGAGAAAAAAAGCGGTTCTAAGACGGTGCTTCTGTCGCAATAGAATGAATCCGAAAAGGGCGATAGGCGCGACAAACAACATCTGCTGCCGTACGGATAACGAAAACCCCCCAAGAATTCCCGCGGCTATGGCAGCGGGTATGGGATATCGTTTTGCTAATACAAGGGCAGCCATTCCCAGGATTAACGCGGCGCATAAAGGTTCACTTATACCGGCGATTCCATACTCTCCCCAGACGCCTTGCAGAGAATATAAGATAGCCGCCAGAACAGCGGCGCGATATGAATAGAGCTTTGCCGTAAGATAATATAGAAGGAGTCCCGCGATAATCCAGATCATCAGGCAGACGATTACATCAACTGCCTCACTGTTCCCAAATATTAAAAAAGGGACGGAAAGAATCAGGGGGAAACCCCAATATTGTCGAAAATTAGGGCGCAGATATTGGGCCGGAATACGTGTATCGTATCTGTTTTTAATTATGCCAAGGGGGGAGATATGATTTGAGATCATCCCCTGACCTTTAAGAAAATTCCGGGTGACGTCAGCGTATTTCATGGCGTCCGGTGAGGCAAAACCCTGAAATGAAAATAGAAACAGATAAATCGCCGCGAGACAAAGGCACAAAAGGGTGATGAATATCCCTGTTTTGGGAGCACAATCTTCTTTTGTCGTATCAGCGGTTTCGGGGTCTATTTGCATTATTGCAGCTCATAACGGATTTGCCGCGAATTCCGGCGGTAGAATGAGATTTTTCGCAGTAGAACACCTGAGGTGTTGGAAGTCAAGTCAGGCAGCGATCTTATGGAACGGCGCCAATCTATCTGAATTGGAGTAAGTGTTTGTTTTGTGTAAAAACCCCCTTGGCTTCTTATTTCATTTGTCTTGCAAAAACTACGGGAAATAAGAATAATATATAGATCGACATTGCTTTTCGCGGAGGTTCTTGTGAAATATATTTGGTATGCCCTTTTGGTATTGCTTGTTATGATTTTTGCGACAGTTATGGTCTCTTGTGGCGATGACGATGACTCAGGAGGAGGAAATGCCGACGATGACATTGGGGACGACGACGACGACGACGATGATGATGATGACGACGATGATGATGATGACTCTGTGCCCGTGGGGGATATATACTCGATTTCAGGTACCGACTCCAGATATGGCGACTATGAAGGGCAAGTGGAGATTCGACATTTCGATGAAAAAGCAAACTTCATTC
>CAYSHR010000428.1:0-3888 GCA_964430795.1 uncultured bacterium | reverse complement strand
AACGGGATGTTCGCCTTCGCCATATGGGATAAGCGCCAGCAGCATTTGTTCATAGCCCGTGACCGGTACGGGATCAAGCCTCTCTATTACTATCTGGATAATGGTGTTTTCCTGTTTGCCTCGGAAATCAAGGCCTTCCTTAACGTACCGTCACTTAAAAAATCGGTGAATTATCAGAGCCTGTTTGATTACCTCGTCTTCAATAGAACAGACATCTATGACGAAACTTTCTTCAACGAGATTAAGCGCCTGCCCAAAGGCTGTTGTGCCACCTTTGACGAGAGCGGGCTGAAGGTCACCCAATGGTGGAACCCGGAGGACTATCTGGGCAATCGTATCGAAGAAAAGCCGGAGGATGTGACGAACACAATTCGGGAACTCTTCGTCTCAGCAGCCCAGTTAAGGATGCGAAGTGACGTGAGGGTAGGTTCGTGCCTGAGCGGGGGATTGGATTCTTCCATCTTGGTAGGGGTGCTATTTTCTCATTATGGGGTCGAAGAAGAATTTCCGAGTTTTACCGCCTCTTTTCCAGGACATCCGATCGATGAAATCCGATATGTCGTCGCCCTGAACAGGAAATACCCCTTTAAAAACTTTCAGACTCTTCCAACCGCTGAAATGGCTTACGAAAATTTGCAGGATTTCGTTTATACCAACGACGAGCCCACAACAAATCCGTCCTTTTACTCCCAGTATGAGGTAATGCGCCTAGCCAAAAAATATGGTGTTACCGTCTTGCTGGATGGACAGGGCGGTGACGAAAATTTTGCCGGATATCAATATTTTCATGGATTTTATTGGAACGGATTGCTCAGGGAAAAAAAGCTGTCGCGATTGGCATCTGAACTGTTGAAGAGCATTTTCAGGAAACAGGACCGCTCGGCCTATCAGACTTTTCTCTTTCAGATTTTACCCGATTCCAAAAGAAAACAACTGCTCTTAAGGACTATTCCCTATGTGCAGCCTGATTTTTTTTATGAATTTATTGCAAGCAGTATTGTATTTAATGAATTCTTCGAAACTGATGGATTAAACTCAAGTATTGTCCGGCATTTCCAGTATAAACTTGAACATCTCCTCAGAATGGAAGACAGAAATTCTATGGCCTTCTCGTTGGAAGCACGGGTGCCATATCTTGACCACCGCCTTGTAGAATACGCCCTGGGTATTCCAGAAGACCTGAAGATCAAGCATGGAGAAACAAAATATCTGCAAAAAAACGCGCTAAGCCAGTACACTGTACCTGAAATCCTGGACCGCACCGATAAAATAGGTTTTGGAACACCTGGTGAAGAATGGATGTGTACCGAAACATGGAAAAACCTGACTGATGAAAGTTATTTCAGCTTATCTGAAACATTCCCGGACGTATTCAAGAAAAATATGCGGCTGCCGAAAACCGGTTTTGATCGTTGGAAGATAAATCAGCTTGCTATCTGGAAAGATATCTTTCTTAATTGATATATGGAAGACAGACAAAACCTTTTAGCAGATATTTTAAGATCTGCAGAAGAAAGAGACTACAGCGGGTATAGTAAATTTGATGCACTTAACAGCCCCTTTCTAAATCTGCTGGCCTTTAACAACAAGTGGTTACGACTCATATTCACACAGATCGTTAAGGAGTCACCATTTCATGTCCGCCCTCTTCTGGGTGTCAGGGAATCCAGAAACCCCAAGGGTATTGCATTATTTGCGAGGGCATATTTTTTCCTTTATCAGCAGTCTCCTGATCCTGTGTATTTAAAAAAAGGGGAGGCCCTGATCCTGTGGTTACTCGAAAACCCCAGCCCCGGCTACAATCACCTCTGTTGGGGTTATAATTTTATTTGGCAGAGCACAATTTTCTTACAGGACAAGTTTGAACCTAACGCTGTTGTTTCGGTGTTTGTAGGTGAAGCGCTCATACATGCATACAGAATCACAAAAAAGGAAGCATACCTGGAGGCTGCTTGTTCAGTTGCCGAATTTATTGTAAAAGATTTGCCTGTACTATATGATGCCCAAAATGAACGGGCCATCGCCTATGTGTTAAGAGAGGTTGATGCGGTTGTCTTAAACAATCAAGTGCTTACCGCTGCATTCCTTGCCAAGGTCTGGAAACATACAAGAGAGGAACAACTTCTGGAAATCGCCGCAAAGCAGATGAATTATACGGTTAACAGAAAAACGAGCTATAACGCTTGGTATTATACCCACCCGAAAGGGAAATCCACTATCACCCACGACAACTATCATACGGGGGGAATATTGGACGGGCTCCTAGAATATTATGAAGAAACGGGCGATGATAAGCATATGAATGTTTACTGGAAAGGCCTGGATTACTATTTGAAAAACCTGTTTGAACCGGAAGGCGCCCCAAGATGGATGAACGACAAGGAATACCCTTATGATATCCATGGCGCAGCCCAGGGGATCATATCTTTCAAAAAGGCTTCTAAACATGATTCAGGGTTGTTGTTGCAGGCGGAAAAAATTGCAGAATGGGCAATAAGGAATCTTTATCGCAAGGGGACACGCGATTTTGCTTACCGCCAAGGGCGCTGGCTCAAATGGGACTACTCACTGATGCGCTGGTGTAATGCCTGGACGGCAAGGGCTCTGGCAGAATAAGCCACGATTCTGTGTAGGGGTATATGGCAAAAAAGTGTTTTTAGGGCATGAACAGATTTATCATCCTGATTATTCGATATTTGAAAAGGCATATTTTGGATTTTTCGGTATGCCAATTATCGGGCTTGGCATCCGGGCACGCAATGTTTTTTCCCTCATACCTAAGGAAAAATCATACAGGAGGATCCTGGATGCCGGATCTGGCCCCGGAATTTTTTCTTTTGAATTGGCCCACCGTTTTCCAAATGCCCGCGTACTGGGAATCGATCTTTTAGAAGAATCAATTGATGTTTGTACCCATATCGCGCACAAAATCGGGGCGGACAATGTCGAGTTCCGCCGGGAACAGATAGAAACCTTAAAAGAAAGGAACACATTTGATCTTATTTTATGTGTGGATATACTGGAACATATAGAAGGCGATCTAAGTGCTCTTAGAAAATTGTACGAATCTGCCGCACCTGGAGGCATATTGGTTCTGCATGTCCCGGCTGTTTATCGACGCTATCCTGTTTGGAAAAAAAGCCTGAATTTTGATGTGGAAACCCATGTTAGAACAGGTTATAGAAAGGACGAAATTCAGGAAAAAGTTCGACAAACCGGCTTTTCGATACGAAAAAACGGCTTTACATATGGCTTTTGGGAAACATTAGCCAATAATATCAGCTACATGATCACACGTGCCCGGATGCAAAACAAGATCCTTTATTCTTTTGCATTTCCTTTTCTGAACCTGATATCATGGCTTGGACCGCGGGCCCGGCCAGAAAATCTTGGTGCAGGCATATTTGTCGTTGCAGAAAAAGGGCAGCACCATGGCATTGAATGCTAAAGATGAAGGTTCCCAGGCGCACATTTTTCAGAATATTGCAGAATTCTGGGAATTTCAGCTGAATAACGAAATTTTCCTGCGCAACCACCCTGACGTTATTCGGGGCAGTAAGGAATACTTTGAGATCATTTTGTCTGCGCGGCAGAAGTTCATTTACTATTTTCGGCCAATGATCAGTTATTTGAAAGAAGGGCCGTCAAAAAATCTTCTTGAAGTCGGTTGTGGAATGGGAACCGATAGCCTGGTATTTGAGCGTGAACGATTCAATGTTACCGGTATCGACCTGGCACCCGCGCACTTATCGCTTGCAGAAAAACTATTTGAACTCTAGCGGCTATCGGGGTCATTTACAGTAGGCAATGCCCAAATCCTGCCATTTTCTTCAAACACATTTGGCTGTGTCTATTCATTTGGCGTTCACCATACTCCAGAGCCCGAAA
>CAYSHR010000427.1:0-3901 GCA_964430795.1 uncultured bacterium | reverse complement strand
ATTCATTTTCCTTATTATATCAGGTTTTCGGCACATTGTGGAGAGAATTTTTGAAAGCTGGTCCGAGTCTCCGGATTCAAATAAAGCGCCGCCCCTGATTGGATTAACGATTTCGGGTATTCCTCCAATATTGCTGGCAACAACAGGAACCTTCGCGCTTGAGGCTTCATGGATTACAAGGGGTGAGTTTTCCGCCCAAATACTGGGAACAATCAATACGTCTATGGAATTTAGGGCTGTTTCAACATCCCTTCCCATGAATTTCCCCGCGAATTCAATAGGTAATCCATCTCCTTTCTGCCTGAGATAGGATTCGTATTCCAAGGAACCCCGGCCGAATATTTTTACTTTCAATGATTGGTTTTTTAAGGCTTTTACAGCATCGATCAGGACCTCGATTCCTTTGTGGGGCGCGAGATTCCCTATATATCCAAAAACTACAGGAGCTTTAAGTTTTTTCTTATGAACTGAAAGAGCCGGTATGCCGTAAGGACGGTGAACAAGCTTATCAAAGGAAACGCCTTCTTTTTCATATTGTGAGAAAATGGCGTGGCTCGGCGCATAGATTATTTCGCACTTTTTCAAAGCCGCAAGGAGTCTCTTGTTTCTGATAACAGAAGCCAGCACCTGCCCTGGCTGTAACAATTTGCCTGGGAACTGGTTGTATGTCTCCTTGCCGCATCCTTTGCATTTGACCCCACCTCCAGGGCCTTGGCAATTTGAGTTATCAGGCAATGTGAGGGTAATTCGATGGCAAAAATACCAATAATCGTGAAGGGTGGCCACAACCGGAATGGCTCCTTCAGTGCAAAGGGATATTATATCTACAGATAATGTCAGAAGGTGGTGAATATGAACAACGTCGGGATTAAAAGCCCTTAGCGCTTTTTTGAAAATCCCGGGGATTTTGGGATTGGCGTAACTGTTTGTATACTGAAATCGATTTTTTGAGGTGGACAGGGCGTTAATATCCACGCCATAATACTCAATTCCTTTTTCAGACTCTATGGTAAAATCATTTAAACCTTTGCTTTGTTTTGAAAAAAATATACCTACTTGATGGTTTTTATGTTTGAGCCCTTTTGATAAATGTCGGCAGTATGTCTCACTGCCTCCAAGAGAGGTTCGAGGGTCCTGGTGGATGACTTGCAGTATTTTCATTATAGTCGGTGTCTTTGGCCCTTGATGGTTTCTTAATCAGCTATTTCAGCATAACATTTTAAAAGAGCTTTATTCGCCCATTTGTCTATCCAGCCGGGACGGTTTTTTATTTTCATGGAATCTTCCAGATATTTAATAGCGTCCTTAAACTTTTCATTTCTGCGATATAATTCACCAATAAGATATTTCGCGTTTGAAATTTCACCTAACTCAAATTGCCCTTTAGTTTCAGCTTTTCGGAAATATTTGATGGCAAGCCCTCTAAGGACTTGCTCTTTTCTTCTCTGTTCAGGACCAAGGGGAAGCCCTCTCATAGTATATGTCGCCCTTAAAAAAGTATTTCCGATATCTTTTTCCGCCACTTTTCTTAATTCATAGATTCTTCCCACGATCCAGTATTTGTCCCAGGGCGGAATGTGGTCAAAATCAAAGGAAGATTTGATATCCGTGGCAATCTTCTCTTTAACGTCAGGAGTTAAAGAGCCTTTAAAATCATCCGGGTATCCGCAAAACCCCGTTGTTTTCGAGCATGATATCCATAAGTCATAGAGATTCTGCCCTGCGTATAATTGACAAAAATCACTGTCAACGCCGGCTGAATAGAAGGACTTTATTTTGTAACCTTTGACTTTGGCGCCATCTATGGGGTCGATAAGCTCGATCTCTTCATATATGTCGGATTTAATGACACTTTTGATGTCTTCTTTTGACGGCGGTGGCGTAACCGCGGCGTCGGAGTTCTTCTCCCTGCCTGATTTATCTTCATCCTCATCAGCAAAGGCGCCCGGCGATAAAAACGCAACGGCGCAAAAAACAGAAAGAAAGAAAAAAATCACTTTTAAAAAAAGTGGGGATGTTCTTGCCATATATCAGTTCTCCTTAAAAGCAACCGGGATAATAGCAGATTGATCTTTTTCTCTCAAGAGGGGCTTTGCAAAAGAATAAACGATAAAAAATGAAAAACATCACTAAGCTATAAATACCTCTTATCTTTTATGAAAATATATCGATAAGTTTAATAATACTGGGGGATCAAGTGCGCGAATTTTCAGAATTCAAGGTTGTCAATCACCTGGATAGAATAGAGGACGTATTAAAGGGGGGATATCCGCCTCCTGTAACACTGGAAATTGACCCGACAAACGGGTGCAATCATAATTGTATTTGGTGTGTGGACGCGAAGCATAGAAGCAATAATCCCGCCCTGTTGTCCAAGGAAAACATTCTGGACGTGATCGATCAGGCAAAAGAACTCGGTGTTAAAAGCCTTGTAATAAAAGGCGGGGGGGAGCCTCTGACATACCCTCATATCAGACAGCTTTTACTTCACGGGCACAAGATGGGTTTTGAAATCGGGATTATCACCAACGGCGAAAGGATTATCGATTACCATGATGTGATTAGAAAGACCTGCACATGGCTCAGGATTTCCCTTGATTCAGGAAGCGCTGAGGTTCATAGAAGCGTGCATCGCCCTGGGAACACCGACGCTTTTAATAAAATATGCAGAGGCATCGCCGCAGTAGCTAAGGATGTTTTTTGCGGAATCATCTACATTATTCATCCATTAACTTTTCACGAAATGGGATTGGCCGCCAAAAGAGTAAAAGCCGCGGGGTGCAGATACATCGGGTTTAAAAGAGTAATCAGCGATAAAAAACTTTTTGACGCCGAATTGCTCATGTCCATCGAGGCGAACTATCTTTTTGCCAGGCGCCAATATGAGTGTGAGAATTTTTCCGTTATGGGATTTAAAATTTACAACTTCCATGATGGAATGAATCCAAAACCATATACGGCCTGTCTGGGGCATCACCTTGTGGGAATTCTTTGCGCCAATGGCGAAGTATACGCCTGCTGCTCAACAAGAGGAATGAAAAAGTATTCCTTTGGAAATATTAACAAAGAAACGCTATTTGAAATATGGAACGGGCAAAAACGAAAAGAAATAATAAAGAAAATCAGCAAAGGCAAGTGTAAAAATATCTGTGTCGGGCATACATCCTACATGAGATACGATCATTACAACGAACTTTTCAATTACCTCTCACTGCCAAAAAAACCCCACGCCGATTTTCTGTAATATTTATCTATACTGAACAATAATTTAAGCGCTTTCGCAAAATTGATCCTTCAAGAAATTCATTTATTCTTCATATCTGAAAAGAGAAACAACCCAGAGAGAGATTGCCTCCTGGTTAAGATATGATATTTCATTCTCTATTTCACCAGGGGAACTGGAGGCGATCAATATGGGAGTGTTCTTAATCTTGAATAGCTCGGATTCGTTTAAAATCCTGACGCCCAGAACTTTTTTGCGTCCGGAGAAATAGGGCTGGGAGGATGTAGGGCAGGCGCCTTTAATAGTGATCCCCATCTTGCCCGCCCCATTGACAAAGGCGGCGAAGTCCTTGCCAATGCCCCAAAGAAGAATATTTTTTGGCGGTTGCCGGCCAAAAGTTTTTTTAAAAGTGATTTCGCAAAATCGTTCCGGAACAACCTGGTCAAGAGTAGTGCTGAAAAGCCTGGTCCTGTCTAACATTGATCTTGTGGATTTGAAAAAGCCGGATAACGCGCCTTTGAGAGCGGACAAAAAACATCGTTGACTTTTAGCCAAAACAAAATATCTGTAGACAACCCATCTCAGGGTTTTAATCCCTTTGGCAAAGGGAAAATAATTCAGGTAGAGATAGATGTTGTTTCTAACAAGAAAGTAAATGATCTTGCCAAAATCCCGCTG
>CAYSHR010000426.1:0-3902 GCA_964430795.1 uncultured bacterium | reverse complement strand
CCGGCCCGCTCCAGCGCCCGGAGCACCGTCTCGGGCGCCACCGCGGCCCAGGCCATAGCCAAAGAAGGGCATGATGTCCTTCTTATCGACCGGGAAAAAGAGGTTGGTCTCCATAATTCCTGCGGCGGCGGCATAGTCCACTTCATGAAAGAGCTCTTTGATCTGCCGGACCATATTTGCAAAAAGGAGATAAGCAAAGTTCAGTTGCAGCTTGGGCAAAGCAAAAAGCTTTATGAATCGGACCGCCCTCTCTATTTGTCGGTATTGCGTAAAGAGTTTGATTCATTTTTGGCAAACCGGGCAAAAGAAAAAGGCGCTGAACTTCTTCTTGAGACAAAAGCATTGGATTACGATCCTTTTCACAAGGAGCTGACTTGCCTCCATCGCCCAACCCGGAAAAAGGTAAAATATACAGCCCGGCTTTTTATTTTTGCCGATGGCGCCAGAACCCTCGCGTGGAAATCCTGCAACGTCGGTCTGGCACCAAAGGACGCGAGTATTATCGGCATAGCCAGGGAATTGCACGCCCCGGGTCATGACCTTGACACCTATGAGTTTATTTTCGACGAGAAGAACCTGCCCTATGGGTATTTCTGGGTTTTTCCCAAAGAGGATACTATCAATATCGGAGTCGGTGGTCCTGTAAACCAGGTTTCGGGTAAGATTAATAATATGCTGGAAGACTGGCTTGAGACCCGGTCGGAACTTAAAAACCTGAAAGCCGAAATTGTCACTTCCGGCCTTATGCCCGGCAATCTGCCAGAGAAGCTCCACGGCGCGGGAGTCATGGCTATCGGTGACGCGGGAGGGTTTTTAAATCCCATGACCGGCGGCGGAATACTTCTTGGCATGAAGAGCGCCCAATATGCTGCCAAAGTTGCCTTGGAAGCCCTTGCCGCCAGGCGATACGACTCTCATTTTCTGGCCAGATACACTCACAGGATTAAATTTTCCACTATCTATCCGTCAGTAAAAATTTTCGCCTTCCTGATGAACTGGTCCCAAACCTACAGACAAAAACATGGAAAACCCGTCCAGGGTTACATATTCAGAGCCTACTCTGATATTATGTTTTATCTGCTGAAAATTTTAAAGGATATTTAAGGACGGCGCCGGCCGGGATAATGAATAGCAAGAATCCTTTTGGCATTAGGAAATCTGGCTGCCATATTGTTAAATCCTTCAGCTTTCAAGATATGGGTAAAGCCGCAAATGTGAGCCCAATGTCCGGGAAGGTCTTTCATTTTCCCCTTTAGTTTTTCTTCTATTTTAGCGTCTCTTTTCTCATTTATATCAAGATTCTCCTCGGAAATGCCGAGTTGGCGCCTGGTCAACGGTTCCTCGTTCAATATCCTGCCGCACTCATCATAAATTTTCTCTATGGATTCACCATAGTCAAAATCAGGTCTTTGTAGAAGATTAACTATGTTCCTCTTTGTAACCATCTCCTTTTTTACAACTTCAAGGAGCTTTTTCGAAAAGCCCGAGTCATCCATAAGAAAATAACCGGCATTATTCTCATAGGCGTATTTGGCCGCCACCATCACCTCAAATGGAACGGTTATTGTGTTCAGCACGCCAAGAATCTCTCCGTGAAGAAGGAGATCGTCGCTCATTTTTCCATTACCATTAAGCTCTTTGATAAAACCGGCGACTCTCCCGGCAAGAGCAAGGCCGTTTTTCACTCTCCAATCAAGAGCATACTTACTAACTTCCAGGCTGAGAAAATCACATTGAAGTTTCTCAAGGAGGCCCATTACCCTTTTGCCGCCTCGCGGATCCCGGTGGACCACACCGATTAATGTAAGCTCATTACCCGAAGGAATTGTCATTTAAAAAACCCGTTAAAGATATGATTCATATTGTATCACGTTCATTTAAATAATTCACCCCGCTAAATAGTTTCTGTCCAGGAACGGCCCGGACCCTTTACCAGTAGATGGCATAATATGGAAAAATGGACAGGAAATATTTCAGGTCAATTTAGAGACTTATTTGAATCTCAATTCCGCCCTTTTCCAGTCAATACCTGTGATTCTTGTGTTTGCATTAGAATCATGCTCAAAGAAGTAGGTTTTTCTCAGCACGCAGTAGAGGCTGTATTTTCCAACCGCGTTGGGTTTGAATAATTGGCTGCTTTCCAGGTCAGGGGTAAAATCATCATCTGTGGAAAACCAGTGGAAACTGAATCTATCACTGCTCTCTATTGGAACAGCCCTCAAAGTCAAGCGATTCCCATCGGTGACATAAACATGGTTCTGATTCTCCTGGATAATATTTCCCGAAGGCTCAATTATTTCCAGCTTCTCGATCCGGGGATTTTTCATCCGAAGGGCAGCGTCTCTTTCTGAAACCACAAAGAGCTTGAACGCGATTTCCGTTGGCGGCGATGTCGGGCCGTTTAAAAATATTGCCGCTGAAACAGTAAGCAGAAGGCCGTTTTTCTCCCAACCTCCAAAATCCCGAATCAGTTTCTCCTTGTCCGGAATTTTAAAAGCAAAGGGCGCGTCTGATGAAGGCGCAAAACCTGTATATTCACTTTCAACATCGGTTTCGCCCCCAAGTCTCAAGTCGTCTCCGCCAATCACCGACCATGCCACCGGTCCTTTGTACAAGGCGCCATCCTTATTTGTGGCAACAGCATAAAAATTGATGGTTTCTCCAGGCGCCGACTCCAAAGGATCGGATATTATAGCCAGAAACCTGCTTGTTTTGATCAACGAGGCATCTTCAAATTCATCACCGCAAGACCCCAGAATCACAATAGATATTGCTACTGAAATCAGAGTTGTTATCATCCTGACCTTTATCCTCTTCATTCCCTTCTCCAAAGTTGTTAAAACCTTGCCTGCATACCAATAGAGGGCATAAACGGTGGAAAAGTCACTGCCCTTCTTTCAGTATAATCAAAGTTATATTCATACCCGAAGGAGTACTCCTGCCAATAAACATTTTGAACATCAAGGTATGTGTTTAGGGTCCACCTGTTAAAAATCCAAAGCTTATCCGCTCTAATATCGAGTTGGTGATAGAGGGGCTCTCTGCGGCCATTTACTTGTTCGGAATATATTGGCAGGTAGCTGTCAGTATCCGCGTTATAAATGGCGCCATCTACTTTTGTATAGGGCAGCCCTGTGGAAAGCTGCCATTTCGCTCCAAGACGCCACTGCTTATTCTCCCCCAACATATAGCTTCCCAGGATTATGAAGTTATGAGTTTGATCCTGGTCAAAGTATCTCCAGTCACCAGAAGGGCGGTCCTTTCTCCTTGACTGGGAATAGGTGTATGAAACCCAACCGAAAAGTCTATTGGACAGGTGTTTTCTGGCTAGAAGCTCGCCGCCATAAACATATCCCACTCCCTGGTTGTCATAAGGTTCTTCATCACCTATTTTCGTACTGGAAATAAGATTGTCAAGATCCTTGTAGTAACCTTGAATGTCTATGGTCCATCCTTGTCCAAAATCATACCCCGCGCCCATTGACCCTTGATAAGCGGTTTCTGAACCAAGATTTGTAGTTCCGAAATTATCAGACATCTCGTCCCAGGCCGGCCATTGATTGTAGATTCCAGCCGATGTGGTAATAGAGGATTTTTCAGTTGGAAAGAATTTCAATATCAAGCGTGGATCGTAAGAAAAGTAATTGATCAGGTCCAGATATCCAACCCGAATGCCGGGTATAATCTTGAGCCATTTGGCCGGTTCCATTACGTCATCAATATATCCTTCCACGTCATAGGCGTCAAGGTGAACCGAAAGCTCAATAGTGTCTTCGTTTGTGAAACTAACTCCGGGCTGCCCTTCTTTTGGAGGTGATATTATGTTCGCCCTGACAACCCCATCGTAGTAGTCGGTTTCAATGCCAAAGCGCAGTTCATTCCATTTTCCAACCATGACCGAG
>CAYSHR010000425.1:0-3906 GCA_964430795.1 uncultured bacterium | reverse complement strand
AACAACGTAACCGGCTCATCGGATTGCGTTTCCTGTCACGGCGGCGCCATCGATTCAGCTCATGGCGGCGATTATGACGCGGGAGCGCCGGCTTCCTGCATGGAATGCCATTCCTGCCCATAAAATATGGCGGCCTGAGACCCTCGCGACCGCAAGCGGAAGTAGGGGTAATGGGTCACCGGGCAAGACGCTTCTTATATATCAAATCGATTCAAGTAGAGAGCATATTCGCCATAATAACAGGCGCCGATGCTTTTATCATTGATCCATGAAAAGGATGGTGAACGACCGACTATTCCCGGCTCATCAAGTGGCTTGAACTCCCAATCATTGCCTTTTTTAACCGCCAATTTCAAAACGGTTGTGTAATGCCGCTCTGATGTAACATCCATGAATATAATCGCGGGATTTCCCGATTCATCCAATTTTATTTTTGGCGGGTCTGTGAAACCCTGGTGACCAAGATCTTTAACGAATTCAAATTGCCATGATCCCGAACTGTTGGTCCCATAGAAAAGGGCCAGGTTCATACTCATCTGGCCTGATATATCATAGCGGTCCTGATAGGCTATGTGAGCCAATCCATCTGAATCGACGGCAATTGCTATTCGGCCATCGGGCTTTGTAGTTTCCATCTCTTTTAATTTCCAGCCGGAGTTGTCGGGACCGGCATAAAATACCTTCTCTTCTTTGCGGTCATAAAATATAAAATGGGCTTTTCCTTCGGCGGTAACCGCCATAGCGAAGCGATCGTAATCCGTCTCTCCCAGGACACTGGAAGTCCATTGCCCGGAGACATTATTCATATATGTAATACCGTCCAGGTCGCTATCATGAAAAACAATATGAAGGTTTCCATTAGCGTCGGAGGCGGCTTGCATTTCGTAAATTTTCCACTTATCAAAGACAACCTCGCTTTCCCAATCTCCGTTTTTTTGGAAATTATGCAACAACACATCGTTCTTGGAATAAAAGAGGTGAATCCCGTTGTCGGGGTCAACAGCGAATCCATAATACTTATTGACGGGTTCCTCAAAGACCGTGGAAAATTCCCAATCATCGGAATTCCATTGATGGGTTGACACCTCCAAGGTGTCGTTAACTAAATCCAGGTAGCTGATAATCGCGTTGTTTGAATCAAGATATTCGATTTGGCACTGGTCACCCTTGTCTCCCGAATCATCCAAATTTTCCGTTTCCCAATCTCCCGAAATGTCGGAATGAAACCGTAGTCTTTTTGAAACAGGGTCAAAGGCGCTGATGAATCTGTTGGAATTGCCGTCCAATGTAAAATCATCGTGTACAACTCCCGAGTTGTCTGGAATTTTCAGTGTCTGGAAATCCCATTCATTGTTATCAAGGATGTCGAAATATAAACCCTGTGAAAAATAGGAGTCCGGGTTTTCATATTCATCCCAATATGAGCACCGCCGCCAGACATGGGCACGATCCTGAGAATCTATTTTCATCTTGAGACGGCAGGAGGAAGCTATATCCTCTAAAACGGGTGTAAGCTCCCACTGTCCCGAATTATAAGAACCCAAGACCATATCGTAAATTGAAGTATCAGGCGTATTAAAAGAGCTCCAGGCAGGATCATCAAGGGAATCGTAATAATAATCATCTCCAACTCTTTCCTTTAGAATCGCGTAGAGTTGTTGGTTCGAGTCAAAATCAATGGAGACACTGAAAATTTCATGCTGGTTTTTGAAATAATCCTCAATAACCCATTCTCCATCAATTTTTCTGGCAAGAAAAAGATAGTCATGAGGAGAGTTTATATACGCGATCGCGGGATTCCCGCCACTGTCCACAGCCAGGGAAATGAGAGGTGATATTCGGCCCGAATCTCTTTGATCCGCGATTTCAAGTTCCCACTTTCCCTGTACAATTTTTCCATATATCAATTGGTCGGGTTTTGGTTCCTTATCCATATTAACATTTATGGCCAAATGAATGTCGCCCTTATCATCCAGGACGACTTGGGGATAGGTCTCGCCTAATGTATTTTCGATCAGGTTTTGGATTTCCACCTTCCCTGAATTGACTTTTGCGTAATCGACACAGCTATCTTCGTAGTTAAAGTAAACGATATGGATGACGCCTTTCTCATCGATTGCCATGTCCGGGCTGGACGCGTTAAAGGCGATGGATTGCTCAAAAACCTGGTCATTGTCCATTGAATAGACAATGAGTTCTCTGCCTTTGACCGCCGCGACGTATACTTTGCCCTTTGAATCAACAGCTATCCCAGTGCCGTTATGGCCTGGCGCGCCGCCTGCAAGACGGTATATCCCATTTTCGTATTTTTGAGAACCTGAACCATCGTCATTATCATTATCATCCGATTCCTTTTCACATGCCGACATGGCCAGAATAATAAAAATAATAAATACGACTAAAACATCTTTCATTTTTCCATCTCCTTCACCATTCATAATACGATACCCAAAGCAATAATAAACATACTATTTTAGTAATCGTTAAGTCATAGGGGGAGATGCCCCCATTTCTTCACTAAAGGCGAACCTTTTAATTCAGAGGCTATAAAGGCCTCAAGGGAGCAAGGGACCAGAATTTGAGAGCTGTCCCTATAAATCATGCCAGGAAAAGAAGGGCGGTTTAAAACATATCCTCCATGCCCTTTCGCTCTAAAATAATTTGCCTTTTCATTAAAGGGTCGCGGATAGAGATATGGGTTTTTCTTTTTATAATCAGATCGATACATCCCTGTATGAATGAGCAGGTGGGTGACGTCATATTTCTCGCAAAAGCCTATTACCTCTTCAATTTCCGTTGCATACAGAGCCGCGAAAACGTCATCTGTTCTTTTGGAATGCTCCTTGTGATATTGGGTAAAAACCGGCATGAGGTTTTCAAAGCTGGTAAGTACGCTTCTTCTGCCAAGATAAATAATAGGATCCAACCGCCATGGATGCCCGGCGATTAGCGTATCCTGGGGCAAAGAGCTTATCTTGTTACAAAGGGCGATTTCAGTTTTATGGGGTTTTGTATACCTATAACCGCCGAAGAACAAAATAGTAAATAGTGGTATCAGCAGGAAAACCGAGGATAGGGCAGCAGTGGCGATTTTTGTTTTTTTGGTCTGTTTGTCTCCAATCCAATTTGCCAGACCTGTTATGGCCATGCCCCAGATAATAATTGGCAGCGCGCCCCGCAAATATCTGCTTGGATAGAAAAGTTTCGCCAGGTAGATCCACGACATAAAATATAGAGAAAAACAGGAAAGGAAAAGAAGATAAAAGGTTTTGTCCACTTTGCCGAATTTTCTTCTACGAAAAATGTATATGAACAACAGGAGAATCGCCGACATTATTAGTTCCGGCGTTGTTGCAAGGCCGCCCTGGTAGCTTATAAGAAGAGTGGCCGCCCAGTTTTTTACCCAGACCGGATGCCGGCCTCCCCAATGAAAATTGGGATCAACAATCATCTGTTTCATTGTTTTTAGAGAGCCGATGGCCGGGTCAATTCCGGCAAAGATGGTGTCGAACCGCAAGATAAATAGAATGGCCACGCCCAGTAAAAAGGCTAATACGATTTTAATGTCAATAAGGGACTTTTTTGAATCAGCGTTAAAGGCCGTAAAGCCGGCAAGGGCAAGGACCAGAAGAAAAGCGCTTGGATAGGTACCCGCGGCGAAAAACAGAGCCGCCGTCAATATCCGGAGGGATTTTTTTCTCGCGCCAATCATGGCGCCGAGCAATATGGGCAAGAGAAAATCGCCCCCATTGCCGACTCCGCATATGGGAGAAAAGGGGTTCCACATGATAGTCAAACAAATCATGGCAAATGCAATGGCGACCGCATTTCTCAGCCAAAAAGGAGAACTTTCTCTCTTTAATAGTCCAAAGCCAAAAAAATAGCCGAAAATCATGACAAGAGCGG
>CAYSHR010000424.1:0-3915 GCA_964430795.1 uncultured bacterium | reverse complement strand
AAGATCGAAGAAAAATAAAAATATTCCTTCGCATCCCTAAATATTTCTATAGAGCTATTTCATATTTTGCCCATAGTTTTCTTAAAAGGAACAGAAGAGTTTATCTTAAGGCATATGCTTGGTCTTGCTACGCAAAAGCAATGCATCATATTCGTTCATTGTTGAGTTCCGACCTTTATAACCACATTTTACGAGACAATTATCTATGATATATTGGCAAGTTCAAAGGAGGAAGCTTTCGTGAAAAACATTGAACACATTCTGGACAAAGACAAACCCCTTGCCTACATCATTCGCGCCGAGTTGGCTCCAGGCAAGACCACATTTATTACACCTCCCGAATTCAAACAGCAGGTAGGATTTGTAGTCTACCCAAAAGGCGGCGAGATCGCCAGGCACGTTCATATAGATGTGGAACGGCATCTTGTGGGCACTTCCGAGGTCATCCTGGTCAAAAAAGGACGCTGCTTTCTCGATGTATATAACGACGATAAGGAGCTTGCGGCCACCCTCGAACTAAAAACCGGGGACCTTATGCTCATGGTAGGTGGAGGGCACGGATTTAGAATGCTCGAAGACACTATTTTGCTCGAAATCAAGCAGGGCCCTTACTCGGGACTGGACGAAAAGGAACGATTTTAAAATGGCAATTCCGGTAAACGAGCCGCTTCTTGACGGCAACGAACTCAAGTACGTAAAAGATTGCGTGGATACAGCCTGGATATCCTCTGCCGGCAAATACATAGAACGCTTCGAGAATGAATGGGCTGGTTACTGCGACCGAAAATATGGCGTGGCGGTGGCCAATGGAACAGTGGCGTTGCAGCTCGCCGCGGCGTGCCTCGAATTAAAAAAGGGCGACGAAGTAATCATGCCCAGCTTTACTATCATCTCCTGCGCCCTGGCTGTTATTTACAATGGCGCGGTTCCGGTCCTTGTTGATTGCGATCCTGACACCTGGTGCATGGACGTTGACCAAATTGAACAAAAGATCACAGGAAAAACCAAGGCGATTATGCCTGTGCATATTTTTGGCCACCCTGTTGATATGGACCCGGTTCTTGAGCTTGCGAAAAAGTACAAACTGGCTGTGATTGAAGACGCGGCCCAGGTCCATGGGGCGGAATATCTCTCGGGTCGAACCAGCCATAATCCCACCTGGAAAAAATGCGGCGCCATGGGAGATTTCAGTTGCTTCAGTTTTTACGCCAACAAGCTGATCACTACCGGCGAAGGGGGAATGCTCCTTACCGATGACGAGAATCTGGCCGCGAAAGCCCGAGCAGGGCGCAACCTCTGTTTTGGCGATGAGCGCCGGTTTGAACATGAAAAAGAGGGGTTTAATTTTCGCCTGACCAATATCCAGGCCGCCCTTGGATTGGCACAGGTGGAGAGAATTGATCGGATCGTGGAGCGGAAGCGGTTTGTCGGGGAGCAATACCGTCAGCGCCTTGGCCATATATCCGGATTGAATGTCGCGGTTGAACGTGAATGGGCTCGAAACGTCTACTGGATGAACGGCGTTGTTCTTGACGAATCGGTTGGCATGGACGCAAAAATGCTCGCGGCAAAACTAAAAGCGTTGGGCGTTGACACCCGCCCTTTCTTTCTTGGCATGCACCAGCAGCCTGTTTTTCTCAAGAGGGGTTTGTTTGCTGGTGAAACCTGTCCGATTACAGAGCGAATCGGGACTCAGGGGTTGTACCTGCCCTCGGGCCTTGCTCTGACTGATGAACAACTTTCAGAAGTATGCGATAGAGTTTGCGAGGTTCTAAAATGAGTGGAATTTTTGGCGATGAATATTCTTTGACTTATGATCTGGTGTACAAGGAAAAGGATTACGCGAAGGAGCATGAGACGCTTCTTGAAATATTTCAGAAGTACGGCGAGGGCGCCATTGATAACGTACTTGATTTGGGATGCGGCACAGGCGCCCATACTCTACCGTTGGCTCTTGGAGGAAAAAGGGTTACAGGGGTTGATCGGTCGCAAAAGATGTTGGAAATCGGACGTAAAAAATCCGCCGAACTCAAATTGGAACATGAGCCTGAATTTGTTCACGGCGACCTTAGAACAGTGGATTTGAACAGGCAATTTGACGCCGCTTTGATGATGTTCGCGGTGCTGGGATATCAGACCGGCAACAAGGATGTTCTGGCCGCGCTAAAAAACAGTCACCGTCATTTGCGTAAAGGAGGGCTGCTCTTTTTTGATGTCTGGTACGGACCAGCGATTCTTTTTGAACGCCCTTCTCAGAGAGTTAAGGTGATCCCGACTTACGATGGTCAATTGTTGCGAGTGGCCGACGGGAAACTGGATGTGGCCAATCATTTATGCGCGGTGAATTTTCAAATATGGCGAATGAAGGGCGACAGAATCCTAGGACATATTGAAGAAGAACATAACGTGCGATATTTTTTTCCCCTGGAACTTAAGTTGTTTCTTGAGGTTTCCGGTTTTTCCCTGGAACGAATCGGCGCCTTTCCTGAATTTAAACAGGGTGCCGACGAAACCACATGGAACGTTTCAATTATCGCGAGAAGGTTGTAATTAACCAGATTTATTCCGGCGGGAAAAGATGGTCATGGCGCCTGGAAAAGAGAAGGGAAGATGAGTCAAAGCCAATCAAGGGCGCGCCGTATAGCCATCATTCACCCCCAGGCAAATCTCGATTCCATCCCCTCTCTCACCAACGCCGCGACTCTCCTTGCTGAGCATGGATATCTCGTCGAGTTGTATATTAAGGCTGGAGAAGAGCACCTCTCGCCATCTTTTAACCATCCAAATATCTCGATGGACTACGAGCTGTTCAAAGAGAATTGGTTTCTTCACGAGAAAAGGGCCAAGCCCGATTATATTCCCAATTTCCTCGCGTCGGCAATACATGTCGTCAGCCGGCTTTTCGCTTTTGCACGCAATGGATTAACGCGATTCCAGGCGGCGCTAAAATTTCGTGGTCGCCACAAACTTGTTCCTTACCGCTGTTTTATCGGCGTAGACCCTGAAGGATTGGCCGAGGCTTTTGGGATAAAGGCATTTGTGCGAGGGGACCTGATCTACTATTCTCTTGAACTGCTCCTTGGCCATGAAATCCAGGAGGGTTGGAGAAAGGGCCTCAAAGCCGCGGAGCGGTTTTTGACCCGGCGCGCGGCTTTTATAATTATCCAGGACCCTGACCGGGCGCGGTTGTTTCAGCGGGACAATCAGGTTCCAAATCAAAAGATCATGATGGCGCCGAACGGCCCTCTTGGACACAGCCGGAAAAAGAGTTCGGACTTTTGGCGTAAACGGTTCAACCTGGCGCCAAACACGCGTATTGTATTGCACGCGGGCAGCTTGGGGGATTGGACAGGGGTCGAAGGCATCGTAAAGTCGGTTGCCCTTTGGCCCGAACCCTGGGTCCTGGTGGTTCATACGCGGATGGAAGCTGAGCAGAACGAAGATATTCAGATATTAAAACGGGTTGCCCCGGCCGGCAGGGTTTTTTTCTCCCTCAAGCCTGTTCCACAAGAGCAATACGACGAATTGGTGGACGGCGCGGACGTGGGCATAGCCTTTTACATTGCGGGAGGCGACTCATCTTACACCCAATCAAATATTGAAACCATCGGTCTTTCCTCGGGCAAAATCAGCTATTGCCTCAGGGCGGGAAAACCTGTGCTGGTAAACGCGGCGGCCTCTGTGAGCCGGCTCATGGAAAAAGAGGGGTGCGGCGTCAGCGTGGAGAGCTTTGACCGGATCGGCCAGGCGTTATCTCTTATTGACGATCAGTATGATGATTATAGCGAAAACGCCCTTTTAACATTTGATCGACACCTTGACTTCACCGGCAAATTCGAGAAGATTATCAGGAGAATCGACCAGCTTGGAGGAGAAAAAGTTGATGCTTGAATAATAGCGTGCCCTTCCAGATGA
>CAYSHR010000423.1:0-3935 GCA_964430795.1 uncultured bacterium | reverse complement strand
AAGACCTGCTTCCATCGGAATTAAACTCTCCAGACTGGGGCGAGGGGGATATTTTTATTAATCTTGCGTCAATGCACCACAAGCCAGAGTCTCCGATGCAGTGGGTTATTGCTGTAGCAGACAGGCTAAGCAGCGGTTGGGATCGTGATAGTTTTGAGAAAGACTATAATTGTGGCACCCGCATTAAAGATTATAAAAAGACCAGACTTCTACCGGTTCTGGAGCAGCTTAGCCTGGAGGAAACAAGACCTTCTGACTCAATTGCTGACTATAAATACCGGTACAGTCTTAAACCTGTGAGTGCAGATACGATTTTTCCCGGGCTAATGGAAGATATTGTGCCTGAAAGTAGTGAAAAATATAAAGGCCGGTTTAAAAATGTGACAGCGATAAGTGCCGGTTGAAAAGTGTGACACTCTCAAATAACCTTTTCCGGAAAATATTTATTCTGGAGGAGGGAAGAGGAGTGTACACAGATATGGACTGGTGGACAAAGATACGCCTTGAGGTATTGAGAGGAAAGACGAGTAAAAGAGAGATACTCCGACGTGAAGGGATTCACTGGGAGACATTAAAAAAGATTCTGGAGTATTCTGAACCGCCCGGCTATCGGAGAAAATCCTCCCACCCTAAGCCGAAGATTGGCCCTTTTCTTGAGCAAATCAATCGGATTATCAAAAAGGACAAACATTTTCCAAAAAAGCAGCGCCACACAGCCAAACGTATATACGAGCGAATCAAGGAGATGGGTTACCAGGGTAAATACACCCAGGTGAAGGAAGCCGTTAAGGAGATCAAGAGGCTGAATAAGGAGGTGTTCATGCCTTTGGATCACCAAGCTGGTGAGGCACAAGTAGATTTTGGCTATGCACTGGCCAAGGTGTCTGGGATATTGAGAAAGGTAGCATTTTTTGTGATGGTGCTGCCATATTCGGATGCTTTTTTTGTAATGGCTTTTGAGCGTGAATGTACGGAAAGCTATTGGGAGGGTCATTCTCGGGCGTTTGGGTTTTTCGGTGGTGTTCCTCAAAGAATCAGCTATGACAACAGCAGGGTATTGGTTTCAAAGATCATTGGTCCTCATAACCGAAAGTTGACGGATGGTTTTCTAAAGCTGCAAAGCCACTATCTGTTCAGAGAGCACTTTTGTCGGGTACGCCGTCCCAATGAGAAGGGAGTTGTGGAAGGAGTAGTCAAGTTTACCCGCCTGAACTTTTTCGTTCCTGTACCCAAGATTGGTGATCTGGAGGAGTTAAACGCCATGTTAGCCGAGCTATGCAGGGAGGATATGAAACGACGTCTTCGTGGCAAGAGCGGAACCAAAGCAGAGCTGTTAAAAGTAGACCAAACTGCCTTTTGGGATCTTCCTCCAGCCCCTTTTGATGCTTGTAGAAAGCAACCAACCAGAGCCAATTCTTTATCCCTTGTCAGATTTGACGACAATGACTATTCGGTACCGGTTGATTACGCCCACCATGAAATCCTGATCAAAGGTTACGTGGATCGGGTAGTTTTGTGCCATAGAGAAAAAGTGGTGGCTAATCACAAACGCTCGTGGGGCAAGGAAGGAGTCTTTTTCGATTACCTCCACTATCTACCCCTTTTAGAACGAAAGCCCGGTTCTTTGGACTACGCACGGCCAATGGTTGATCTGAATCTGCCTGAGTGCTTTGAAACCTTACGTCGCCGGCTGGTTGTGGAGGAAGAAAAGGAAGGTGAAGGGACCAGGGAGTTCATCAGGGTCCTTCGTCTCCTGGAAGATTATCCCATGTCAAAGCTCAGAAAAGCTGTGGAGAAAGGTCTTAAAATAAGAGGGCATAGCCGGGACGTTATCGCCCAATTTCTTATACCTCAATTTTCATGGGAGCAGACGACTTTCATGCTCGCTAACCGCCAGCACCTCCGTCTAGTGAAGGTGGCAGGGCCCGATATAACAGCTTACCGGGCACTGCTGTACGAAGGAGGTACATCATGAGTGAGAGAGATAAGCCCACCGTTTTATTAGAGTATTATCTGAAGAAATTGAGGCTGCCGACAATACTCCGGGAATACGCTCCTATGGCCGTAGTTTGTCAAAAAGACCGCACTGATTTCCCTACTTATCTGCTTCGTCTGCTTGAGAGAGAGTTATTGGACCGGGAGAAACGGGCCGCCGAAAGGCGGGTTAAGGCTGCCAACTTCCCCGTGTTAAAGACCATCGACACATTCGATTTCAAAGCTCAGCCCTCCATTAACGAACAACTGGTTCGAGAGTTAATGCGGGGTGAGTATATCGATAAAAAAGAAAACGTCTTGCTTATCGGAAATCCAGGAACCGGTAAAACCCACCTGGCTTGCGCTTTAGCATTTTCAGCATGTGCTCACGGCCGGAAAGTACGCTTTCATACCGTCACTGGACTTATTACCGAGTTAATGGAATGTCGAGAGGAAAGACGACTGCAGCGACTGCAAAAACAGCTGCAAAGGTTTCATCTGCTTGTCTTGGATGAACTGGGGTATGTCCCTTTTTCAAAAGCAGGGGCAGAATTGCTTTTCGAGGTGATCAGCCGAGCATATGAACATCACAGCCTCATGCTCACCTCAAACCTGCCATTTGAAGAATGGACTGAAGTCTTTGGTTCAGAGAGACTCACTGGGGCTCTCTTGGACCGATTAACCCATAGGTGTAATATCCTGGAAGCCAACGGAGAGAGTTATCGCTTACGACAGGCTAAAAAAAGGTCCAAACGAAGACAATCACGGAAGAAAAAGCCAACCCAAAAACAACCTTAAACTAAAGAAAGGAATTGCTTGACAAATAACAGATAGGTCGTTTACTCATTAACCAGGTGTCACACTTTTACTCCGCCACCCTCTCCATTTTTTCTCCGCCCTTTCCAGCCCTTTACTTTAATCCCTTTTCCTCCAGAATCTTTTCATGGAGTTCTCTAAAATTATTCGCTGGTATCTGTCCCATTTTACTGGGTCTTAGTTTCATTTCTACGGCGTCGGAGGGGCATACGGTTGCACAAACACCACACCCGATGCACCACTCTTTATCCGTAACAGGGAGATCATCCTTTAATTCCACAGCCCTAACCGGGCAAATTTCAGCACACGCACCGCAACCGATGCATTGACCCTCATCCGTTTCCCGAATAAAATAGGTTGCCATGATGACATCCCTCGGGATCTTTCTCCTGCTTATGTTGCCTACATTCCAGCAGGCACAACCGCAGCAATTGCAGTTGTGCCGTATATCCCCCTCGGCATTATCGACAAAGTGAACCAACCCCGCCTCTTCGGTCTCTTTAATTTTTTCCAAAGCCTCCTTATTAGTCAGTTTTTTCGCAAGCCCTTTATCGATGACATATTGGGCAAGTTCATTAAATTTCATGCATACTTCGGTTGGGTGTTCACATTTCCCCCCTCTGAGCTTATAGGTTATCCGACAGGGACAGTGGGCTACTGCAATTACTTTTGCCTCCTTAATGACCTTTTCCATCATGTGAAAGGGAAACACCGCCTGCTTTTCTGGCTCAATTGACCGTGCAACCGGGATGTAGCGATATGCCTTGGTCTCTGTACCACTATAGCCCTCTTCGGTCACTTTTCTATTAAAGTATTTAGATATCAGCTTAGCCATCTCGCGTGCGTGCGGTGTGTCTTCCCCTTTCCAGAAAAAAGTTTGAGGGAACCCGTAACCGACCTGATGCAAGGCATAGCCCTTTTCTCCACCCGTTGTATCTCCGGAAAAAAGCATCCCCTTCTTATCAAGATGATCCAGGGTTTCCTGTAATTTTTCTCTGGAAAGATCAATCCCTTTTTGAATCTCATCGATACCCACAGGTTCCAAGGGAATAACCTTAGTGGGAATAGCCAGGGCCACTTCAGCCTCCAGTTCAGTGTAGTTCTGCCTTAAAATCTCTATCAAATCCTCTTTATAGGGATATCCC
>CAYSHR010000422.1:0-3941 GCA_964430795.1 uncultured bacterium | reverse complement strand
CCAGAGGAAAAAACCCACTCCCACCAGAATAGCTATATCGGCCACGTTGAATTTTGGCCATTGGAAGTTAAATGGGATAATGGTGAACTTATGATGGAGGTCCAGAAAATCAATAACAAAACCCAGGCGCACTCTGTCCAGCAGGTTGCCAAGAGCGCCGCCGAGAATCATGGACAGGGCAAAAGTCAGAATCAATCGATCCTTTTCGATTATATAAAAAAAGTAGAGAATAAAACCGATGGCCAGGGTGGATACGGCAAGAAAAAAATAGATTGTATAGCCTGAAAAAAGACCAAAAGCGGCGCCGTCGTTTCCCACGAATGTAAAGGCGAAAAGGTTGTCGATTATTTCAACAGACTTACGGTTTTTCAGGTGATTTATTGCGGCTATTTTTGTCAACTGATCCGCGACAAGGACGGTCAGCGCGCCAAAAAGCATCAGGGTGTATTTTTTGCTCATATTTTTCCCCACCCTCGCGGGCAGGCTATAGCCTGACCCACGCTGCCCGACGCAAGCAATAACGAAGCTTCGGTGACGTGGCATGATGATTGTTGAAATGACACTAGTCGGATTCTTCCATATTCTGAAGCACGGTTTGGCATCTTGAGCAGACTTCAGGATTCTCAAGATTTCCCACTTCCGGGAAGTATCCCCAGCAGCGTTTACATTTGTTCCATTTACATTTTTCCACTTTTACTTTCATGCCCTTGTAGATATCGCTTTCATAAACCCCTTGACCCGACAGCTCTTTTACAACCTTGATGTCGCTGACAATCATGATTTCCTTTAGTATAATATCAAAAGAGTCAAGGATTTTCGCTGCCTCGCCACCTTCGACACTAATTGCGGCGTCAAGGTTATGCCCGATGATCTTTTTGCTTCTGGCGCTTTCAATTGCTTTGTTGATCTCTTTACGGACCTTTAGAATTCCGTCCCATTTCTCAAGGAGGTCCATGTCAAGAAGCTCTTTGTCAACAGAGTCAAAAAGGGCAAGATGCACGCTCTGGGTTTTATCCTCAAAGTCCGGTAGCCTGCTCCATACTTCTTCTGAAGTAAAAGAGCAGATGGGGGCAAGAAGTTTTGTCAATTTCACCAGAATATCAAACATGGCGGTTTGGGAAGAACGCCTTGCCATGTTATTGGCGGCTGAAGCGTATAGCCGATCTTTGCAGACATCGAGATAAAAACTCGAAAGATCCACAGCGCAAAGATGGTGGAGTGTCTGGAAAACGTTGTGGAACTCATACTCGTTATATGAATAGATAACTTTTTCGCATACGGTTTCCATTCTCGCCAAAGCCCATCTGTCGATTTCACTCATTTCCTCAAAGGGCGTCCTGTCGGTTTCCGGATTAAAATCACCAATATTAGCCAGGAGAAACCTGCATGTATTTCTGATTCTTCTATAGGAGTCTATAAGCCCGTTAATGATCTGATCGGAAATCCTTATGTCGTCCCTGTAGTCCTCTCCCGCCACCCAGAGCCGAAGGACCTCAGCGCCGTATTTATCAATGATTTCTGAAGGGGCAATGGCGTTCCCAAGGCTCTTACTCATCTTTAGCCCCTGCCCTGTAACTACAAATCCGTGAGTTAAAACAGTGGCAAAGGGCGCCTTGTTTCTAGTTGCCACCGCTGTAAGCAGGGAGGTGTTGAACCAACCTCGATGCTGATCCGAACCCTCAAGGTAAAGATCAACGGGCCATCCCAGATTTTCATTGGATTCGCAAACCGCCGCGTGGGAAACACCAGAGTCAAACCAGACATCAAGAATGTCCGATTCTTTCTCAAAGTTTGAGCCGCCGCATTTAGCGCAGGTCCGCCCTTTTGGTAAAAGCTCCTCGGGGGTCATTTCAAACCAGGCGTCAGAGGTTCTTTTTTCAAAAATATCAGCTACTTTAAATATGGTCTCCTTATCCACCAGAACTTCGCCGCAATCTGCGCATATAAAAGCGATAATGGGAATTCCCCATGTTCTTTGTCTTGACAGGCACCAGTCAGGACGAGTGGACATCATGGCGAAAATCCGCTCATGCCCCCAACTGGGCACCCAGCGAACTTTTTCAATCTCTTCCATGGAATTTTTCCGAAGATCCCCTTTTTCCATGGAGAGGAACCATTGGGGGGTTGATCGAAATACAATGGGTTTTTTGCATCGCCAGCAATGGGGGTATTGATGGGTGTCTTTGGCCTGGTGAAGCAACGCCCCTTTCTCATCAAGTAGTTCAATAACCGCGGGGTTCGCGTCAAATACCATCCGGCCTTCAAATTCCGGCACTTCGGAAGTGAATTTTCCCTCATGGTCAACCGGCGCGTAACCGGGCAGATCGTATTTTAGTCCGGTCTCATAATCATCCCGGCCATGGCCCGGCGCTGTATGCACTACTCCGGCGCCTGTGTCCAGGGTCACATAATCAGCCAGAACGCAGAGGCTTTCCCTGTCAATATACGGGTGGCGGGCTTTTTCGTATTCCATAATGCCGCCCTTGAATGAAGCCAGTTTCTTGTAATCGGTTATCCCCACCTCTTGAAAAACCGCCGCGGCCATTTTCTCAGCAAGGATATAGGCACAGCCGTCACCTACGTCATAAAGTGCGTAGTCGAAATCCGGGTGAAAAGCCAAAGCCAGGTTGGCTGGAATAGTCCAGGGAGTGGTTGTCCATATTATCACCGAGACTTTTTTTCCGGCGGCTTCGGGAATCTTTTTTGAAAGATCATCTTTCATGGGAAATTTGACATAAATTGAGGGCGTAACGTGATCGTGGTACTCGATTTCCGCTTCAGCAAGGGCGGTGTTGCAGTCCGCGCACCAATATACCGGCTTGGCGCCTTTATAAACGCCGCCGGCGCCCACCACTTTTCCAAATTCTCTCGCGATAGCCGATTCATACTGGCGGGACATGGTGATGTATGGGTTTTCCCACTGCCCCAGCACTCCCAGCCTGATAAACTCCTCACGCTGAACCTTTATCCATTTCCGAGCATATTTTCTGCATGCTTTGCGAAAAGATACAACAGACATATCCTTTGTTTTTTCGCCAAGTTCCTTGCCGATCTGAAACTCGATAGGGAGGCCGTGGCAGTCCCATCCTGGAACATAATGGCTGGACATATCCTGCATGTTTTTCGATTTGACTACGATGTCCTTGAGGATTTTATTCAGAGCAGTACCCAGATGAATGTTTCCATTGGCGTAAGGAGGGCCGTCATGGAGGGTAAATCTCGGTTTATTTTCACGTGCCTTTACGATTTTTTTATAGAGACCGCTTTTGTTCCACTGGGCGATCATCTGAGGTTCCCTGGAAGGAAGGTTGGCCTTCATCTTGAAAGAGGTCTTTGGTAAATTTAGGGTTTTTTTATAATCCACTGCAATTCCCCGATTCGATTAATAATTTCAGACCATCGAAAGGTTGGAACATATCATAAATTATGGGAAAGTCAATTGGAACAGGCGTCGTAATAATTCATTTATTGTCGGCATTGTCAGTGATATTTGGAAAATGGGGGTCGTGTATAGAAAACGCCTGGCGCTCTTTCTATTTTCTTTTCCTGGAATAGGAAATGATATTCCGTAGGCGCCCGCCACGGGAATTTTATCTTGACTTATACCTTTTGAACAGTAGTCTTAAGATAGTACAATTAAAGAGAAATGCTCATTTTCATTAAAAGATCGGGAAAAACGAAATGGGGGATTTACAGTGTTAACCTCAATCCCCTCAAATATTTCCTGTCTGGTCGTTTTGCCAGATTATCGGAGGCGTGTTATGTATAAAGTGCCCGGAGTTATGTTAATTATTTTTCTATTCCTTCTCTCTCTTATTGCCATTGTCGGTTGCGGTGATGATGACGATGATAATAATGAATCCTCTTCCGACGACGACGATGACGATGACGACGATGATGATGATGACGCTACTGACGATGACGACGATGTTGTCCATTTT
>CAYSHR010000421.1:0-3967 GCA_964430795.1 uncultured bacterium | reverse complement strand
ACGACTCTGATGAAAAGCAACATCATCTTTCGATTCGGATTCGAGCTAAAAGGGCACGGCATGCCGTGCCCCTACGAGAATTTTAAAAACGCCCTTATCCTAGTGCCATTCGGAAGACGATCCCCATTTCTTAACAGTGGCCCGCATTGTCAATGATCTTTGGAAATGGGGGTCGCGTACCCCGATCTCATATGTCCCCGCTTTTCACAAAAGCCCCCTGTAACTTAACGATTACCGCCGAATAATCATTCCAGATTTAACTTAACTTTAAGTACTTTTCTGTCAAAGAGAATTGATTCAGCGTACATGCCGCCGCCGGGAAGTAGAGCGCCGGGCAGCACTACCGCCCCTTTCAGCCTGGTCCATGGACCAAGAAATGCTTTGCGCCCTACCGCTACACCGGGACCAATTTCGCTTCCACCCTCTATTCGAACGTTATCATCAATAATGCAGGGACCGATAAGATTGACCTTTCTTCCAAGATGGATATGGTCGCCGATAAAGACATTGTCTCCCAGATGCCGAAGTCTTTTTGTAAGCTGTGAAGAGGGGTTTATATGTTTTGTAAGCATGGTTACATTGGCGCTCAAATAGTCATCAGGCGTGCCCATGTCAAAAAAATCTCCTGAAACAAATTGGGCGGTGACAGAACCCGGCTTCTTTTTTAAAAGAGGCAGCCAGACATCTTTGACCATGCAGAAATGATCCCGGTCAGGCATGTGATTAAACAGTCTTTGAGACAAAATATAAAAGCCGACAAAAACCCCGAGGCGGTCGCCTTTGGTTCCGGTCTCTCCTCCGATATCCACCACAACGCCATTCGAGTCAACTTCAATTGGGCTGAATCGGCCCGGGTCTCTTACTTCAATAAGGGCAAGAGTCACCAGGGAGTCTTTCTGTTCATGAGCTTTTTTGACATTCTCCAGCTTGCCAAGTAAAATGGTGTCGCCATTTGTAACACAGAGGTTATCCTTTCCCACCCATTCCCTGACAGCCTTGACGCCGCCGCCGGTTCCCAAAATAGCGGGCTCTTCTGAAAAAATAATGTTCTGACCAAAGGCGTCACTTTCCTCCAGATGGCTCTTTAACATGTCGGGCAGGTAGTGGAGGTTAACAGCGGTATTCTCGATGCCCAATGTTGACAGGCGAAAAAGAGCAAAATCGATCATGGGCATGTTGGCCACCGGCAGCATGGGTTTTGGAAAATAGTCAGTTACAGGTCGCAAACGAGTTCCAAATCCCGCGGCCAGAACCATACCCTTGATCTTCATTCGCTAAACCTCTTTTCGTATCTACCCAATATCTCGAAAATCGGGGCCAGGTCGGGGTTTTGGGGCAGACTCTCTTTTACATAACCAAGAGTTCTTGGTATGGCTTCAAGATAGGATGAATTGCCCTTTACTTGATCGATAAAAACAAACCTCCCTGCCGCTTTGAGATTGCGCTGCATTGCCACCAGGTCGAAATCCTTTCTGAATGAAACATAATCCAGTTCCTTGTTCCGGGCCGCGCGATACTCTCTCACGTAATATTTAATCAATGTATCTCTAAGATTCTCTCCAAGGTCAATGTAACTGTCCCGTAAAAGGGAAGCCAGGTCATATGCCAGAGGACCGAAAAGAGCGTCCTGAAAATCAATAATAAATATCCGCCCATCTTTTACCAGAAGGTTTCGGCTATGATAATCCCGGTGAGTAAAAGTCTTTTCCATAGAAGCGATTTTTGAGGATATCTTAAAAAATTCCTCTTTTAAAAAGGCTTTTTCCTCAGATTCAATAGCCACGTTGTTAAGAGCGCCCACGCCATATTCCAGATAATGATCAAACTCCCATGCCAGAAGCTTTGGAGCAAAGGTTTGATCAAATGCGACGCATTTTGAATCCTTCTTTTTTTCCATGGCCGCCGTTTCCATCTCGATCAGGACGTCAATGGCTTTTTTGTAAAGCTCCTCTTTTTTCCCCTTGTCTCCCTGCTCGGCCTGGTAAAGGAGTTGCTGGTCGCCCATGTCCTCCAAAAGCATCAACCCATTTTTTCCATCAAAAAAATAGATGTTGGGAACCGGAGCGGAAATTTCTTTTAAAAACCCGTGAATATTTATAAAGGGCAACTCTCCCTTTTCATCGTGATACAAGGTCACCTCTTCGCTCTTGCAGATATTTTCAACATCGAAAATATCCATGACCACGACAGTTTTTTCCTTTCCGCCGGCTTTATATGAAGCACGAAAATATCTTCTGTCCGAAGCGTCACCGGCAAGAGCCTTGCACGCAAAACCAGCAACCTTCTCTTTTTCAATGGAGTTGACCGCTATTTCAATCTCTTTTAAAGGGGCATTGCCCATCAAGCACCTCCAGGTAATCCCAATACTTTCATAGTTCTCTTCCCGACAGCTTCTCCCAAGCCTTTTTCGCGGCTGAAATATCATTATTATAGATGTCGATGTCGGCGCCATCGTCAAAAATAGGATAAATAATCTCAAAGATGAAATTTTCAAGGTTCGGGCAATTACCGGCAAGAAGGCCATAGGTCTCTTCCCAGTCAATGGTTCCTCTGAAAGGGACCAGATGGTCGTCCTTTTTTCCCATATTGTCGGCTATATGAGTAGTCAGAAGCCTTTTCCCGCAGTTTCTTATAGCTGATGAGACACCCTCGGAAATGTTGGCGTGCCCTGTATCCAAACAGAGCCATAGATAGTCGCTGTCATATTCATCAACCAGGGTTCTGAGGTATTTTGTGCTTGTCAGTTTTGTCATTATGTTTTCAAGGGCAATCCTTACTTCGCGCTCTTGGCAATATTCTAAAAACCGGTCAAGGCCCTTCCTGTACCTCAGTTCATCACCGGCAAAATCAGGTCCGGGTGTTCCATTTCCATGAAGAATCACAGTGTCGCAATCAAATAACGGGCATAAATCAACAATATGGCAACTCATATCCATGGCTTCTTTTCTGATGGCCGGGTCAGGGTTTCTAAAAGATATCCAGCGAAACTCGGGAGCGCCGAAAATATTGTAAAAAGGTAGATGAAATGTAGCAACGTTGAGGCCGATATCCTTTATGTGACCAGCCAGTTCCTTGACCCTCTTTTTGTCATACCAGTCAACATGAGGGCGCATGCCCCACAGCTCAATGTTTTTAAAGCCATGACTTTTTATAAGGTCAAGTTGCTTTTCCAAAAGCTTTCCAAAGGCGAAAATATGGGTGGAAATTCCAGGCTCCATCAGTCTCCTTTCAATCTAAAAATCCATGGCGGACGAGCAGTGGGGTTTCTTCGGCTACAGATTATTTTTATCAAACCGAAAGCCTTCGGGCAAAAAGGTTGAGACCTTTTCAGAAACAACCTCGCCGCTCTTTAGCCTGTAAACCAAAAGGTCCGGCGCGAACTCAAAGAGCATCTGCCTGCAAAGGCCGCAAGGCGACGCGCCTGGCTTTTTCGGCGTGGCTAAAGCAATGGCGGTAAATTCTCCGGCGCCTTCGGAAAGAGCTTTTAGCAGGGCGACCCTCTCGGCGCAAAAAACCTGAATGATAGAAGGGCTCTCAATGTTACACCCGGTAAAAACCCGGCCATCACCAGCCAAAAGAGCCGCTCCCACAGGAAAGTCGCTTACAGGGCAGAAAGCTTTTTTTGAGGCGTCAAGAGCCATTTCATAGAGATTGGCAACGTCCATTGAGTCTCCTTTTTACAGCCGGTTTTTTATTTCAGCCTTTGACCCTTTTTATAATTAAAGGGCCTGGCGCCTTTTATGGGCAACCATTTTGATATCGCTTTTCGTATAGAATCGTATTTGGTTTTGCCAAGATCAGACAGAGAAAACTCCCCTCTTATAACCGCCATTTTCTTTGCCTGATGAGCTTTTATTCTGTCCATAAGGGCAAAGGGCGTCTTGGGAGTTATAATGACGAGCCCTCTTTTTTGCTCCACAATCAGGTTCTCGTCTTTGTGGTAAATTTCAAGAGGCGCTCTTGTTAA
>CAYSHR010000420.1:0-3971 GCA_964430795.1 uncultured bacterium | reverse complement strand
ACTCATGAACAAAGCCTGTTGTGGAGGATTTGGGAGAGGATTCGGAATATCCAAATTCACCATCGGTCTCGACATATCCTGATAATGAACAGCTTTTATCAGTAGTAACAATAATTTTTCTGGCCAGGATATTTCCTTCCGGCGCCTCTTCCACAGAAACTATAACGGCTTGTGGCAGAGGGGATATATCATCGTTCACCCCATCATAACCAACAGAATCATCATCACAAACCACAGGCTCATTCTGGCAATCGTCATCATCGTCGCCGCTGTCATCATCATCGGAGTTTGATGAATTATTACCGAACCCGAAGGGGGAGGTTGCTTCACAGGCCAAAAAGAGAAAAACCGCTAAACAGAGAAAAAGAAGAATCAATATCATGGAAAATAAAATTTGGGATGAGTTCCTTTTATCCATAGACATGGCATTGCCTTTCCGTCCGATTTTTTCAAAACTCACTTTAGCAAGGTTCAGCTTTGGTTGCGAATAGCAAAATAACAAACCCCAGTTTTTTAGTCAAGAATCGCGACTCTGCCGGACAGGAAAAGGGCTATTTTGGAACGGGAACCAAGTCGTTACTCGGATACAGGACCAGGGTGTCTGTAGGCCTTTAAAATATCCAGGGTTTTGGGAATCGGCAACGCCAGGGCTTTATGCCCTTTATATCCAGTCATGGTTTGAGCCGCGAAAATGGAGTTGATTATAGCCTCTTCGGTGGCTTCCACCACCAGATTGAAAAAGGGCGTGAGTTTTCTGTGGGCAATGGTCTTGCCTCCATCTGTTTTTTCATGATGATTGATTCTTAGCTGGGGCGCGGTTGAGAAAGCGATAATATAATCCCCTGACGTGGTGGTGGACACCCCCCCGGTTTTGGCAAGGCCAAGCATGGCTCTTTTCGCGAGGCGTAGAAGTTTGACCGAGTCAAGAGGCGCGTCAGTGGCAATGACAATCATGCATGATCCCGGCGCCGCGTCGTCCTGGGTTACTCCGGCTATCTTTCCCGAACCCAGCATCTTTCCCACAGGAACTCCTTCGATATATAGAGACCTTCCAAAGTTGGTTTGAACCAGGACCCCGATGGTGTAGCCCCCCTTTGACGCCGGCAAAACCCTTGAGCTTGTTCCAATACCCCCTTTGAATCTGTGGCAGATTGTGCCGGCGCCTCCACCCACATTTCCTTCGGGCACCGGACCTGAGACAGCCCCCTTGATAGCCTCGATTCCATGCTCGGGCAATACGGGAAGCTCGCCGATGTTGCTCAAAAATCCATCATTACACTCTCCCACCACCCCGTTAATGGACCGGGCGCCTCTGTTTTGGGGAATCGAGAGAGTGTATCTGATCACCCCTTCCATTACAGGGCCAACGCAAAGGGTGTTTGTCAACATTATGGGCGATTCGATCTGGCCAAGTTCCCGTACCTGGGTATAGCCGGCCAGCTTGCCAAAACCATTGCCAATATATATGGCGCCAGGGACTTTCTCCAAAAAGAGATTTCCCCGGTGGGGCAACACCGCGGTGACTCCGGTGCGGATATCCTCTCCTTCTATGATTGTTCGGTGCCCGACAAGAACCCCTTTTACGTCGGTAATGGCATTTAACGGGCCGGTAACCCCCGAGCCAAACCTGATGCCGTAATCCCTGGCCCTGAGTTTTTTAACTCCCTCCTTGGCCTTTAACAAAACAGGAAATGAAAAAATCAGAAGAAGAAAAATCGAGATAAGAAACAGAATGGAAAAAAACCGGACATCTCTTTTCATAGCGCCCTCGCGGATGATTCATTTTTAACTTAGTTGCCACAATACCATTATGTCCAGAGACTCAGACAAGGGCAATAGGGTTTTCGGGTAAGAAGTAAGTAATTTTTCGCAAGATCGACAAAGGACGATGGCGAGGATAAAAGATAAACAAGCAGGCGGTTTTCACACCGCCCGCCAAAAGTGGGTCCTCATAATCTCCTGAATAGTCCGGCTTGCATAGAGAATCCTGTGTAATATCAGCTAGTCGCTGGGGGTTGGATTGACCCATGGCGACCTGTTACAAAGCACTTTTAATATTGTACAGACGTAATTTGAGAGCGTTTCAGAATAAAATCCAATCTTTTATAATGTAGCGGTGAAATTTTTTCCTGATTGGTTTCCTTGACATATGACGCAGTGCTTCCATATACTTTATGGGCTGTGAATCACTGTTTGGTTTTTAAAGATAGAATTGACCGGATTAAACTCTTCGAAGCTTTTTGGGAGCGCCCTTTATGAGCCTGATCTCCATCAGCCCTTTGTTTCCCTCTATCCTGGAAAAACTCAGGGCCATAGTCGGCGAGGAAAATGTTTCCATAAGAGATGTGGACCGTTATACTTACAGCAGGGATATGAGCCCTGTAAATCTGATGCAGACCACAGAAGGGGAGCTTATTCACTCTCCCAGCGCCATTGTCTGGCCCGGGACCACTAAAGAAGTTTCAAAAATCTGCAAACTTTCCTACAGAGAGAAAATCGCCTTGACTCCCTTTGGCGCGGGGTCATCTGTAGTGGCCGGCTGCGTTCCTGTAAGAGGGGGAATCGTAGTTGACCTGAAAAAGATGAACAAGGTTGTTGATATTGACCCAGTGTCAAATCTTATTACCGCTGAAGGTGGTATTATCGGCGAGCATCTGGAAAGGGAAGCCGCCAGACACGGCTTTACAGTGGGGCATTTTCCAAGCTCCATATACAGCTCGACATTGGGCGGGTATCTGGCTGCCAGAAGCGCGGGACAGCTATCAGCGAAATACGGCAAGATTGAGGACATGGTGGTTGGCATGGAGGTGGTCCTGCCCCAAGGCCAAATCGTAAACACTCTTGTAACTCCAAGGAGCGCCACAGGTCCTGACTGGAACCAGATTATGGTAGGTAGCGAGGGCACTTGCGGCTTTATTACAAAAGCGACTTGCAAGATGTGGCCCGCGCCGAAAAGCAGGCGGTTCCTCGCTTTTGTTTTCCCGGATGCCATTGCCGGCGCCGAAGCCATCCGGGTTATGTTTCGTCATGACCTTCGCCCAGCGGCGGTAAGGCTTTACGACGAGTTTGACACCATGCTCGTGGGCACTTCCGGTAAATCCGGCGCCCACGGAAGCCCTCTTGATTTTCTGCCGGTAAGAGAATTTGGAAACATGGTGTACCAGCTTATTCCCAGCGCGTTGAAAAAGACAAAAAGATTTCTTGCCAGAAGAGCGGATATGATTAATATCCTTGGCCGGTTCGCCAATAAAGGATGCCTTCTTGTTCTTATGTTCGAGGGCGAGGAAAAGTTGGTTGATTATGAATTTGAGGCCGCCACAACCATTTGCGAACAGATGGACGGGCAGAACAAAGGCCCTGAACTTGCCATCAATTGGTACAAAAATCGTTACCACGTCTCTCACAAGCAGACAAAGGTCTATTTCAACGGCGCTTTCGTGGACACCATCGAGGTGGCCACAACCTGGGACAAGGTGATGCGCCTTTATCAGCAGGTCAGGCAGGCAGTATCGCCTTTGGCTTTTATTATGGCTCACTTTTCCCATGCCTACCTTGACGGATGCTCCATCTACTTTACCTTTGTCTCCGCGGGAGAGACGCCCCTGGAGGCCGAAAAAGCCCACAGGCGAATCTGGGACGCGGCCATGGACGCCACAACCAGAGTGGGGGGAACCATTAGCCATCATCACGGAATCGGCTTTTCAAAAGCCCGATTTATGAACCAGGAGCATGGGCATATGATGAAGGTTTTTCAATGTATAAAAGACGAGCTTGATCCTGAATCCTTATGCAACCCGGGAAAAATGGGGCTGATTGACAGATGGTAAGCAGAACCAAAACCTTGAATGTGGAATTGTTCAACCGCTTAAGAGACCTTCTTGGCCCAAAAAAGGTCAGTCACAGTGAACTGGACAAGGTTGCCTATTCAAAAGACATGTGGCCCCTGGGGCAACTCTGGACCAGAAGTGGCG
>CAYSHR010000419.1:0-3975 GCA_964430795.1 uncultured bacterium | reverse complement strand
TTTTAAACATAAAAAATATTTTTGCCAACATAATATTTCACAACAGACCCCCCGATGCTATACTTGCGTAATTGAATAATTGTTGGATTGGAATTTTTCTATGACAATCTCTTTAGAAGATATAGCCAGAGAAATGCGCAAACAGATTGTGAGAATGCACCAAATCGGCCCTAACGTCGGTTCGGCCATGTCAGTGGTGGATATCCTGGCGGTTCTGTATTTTGACGTTATGAATATTGATTCTCCTGACGACCCTTGCAGAGACCGGTTTATTTTAAGTAAAGGGCACGCCGCTTCAGCTCTTTACGCGGTTTTAGCGCAAAAAGGCTTTATTGAAAAAAACCTGCTGGAGCAATATCTCAAGGGCGACGGACCATTGGCAGGGCATCCGTCGAGAAACGCTGTTCCTGGAATCGAAGTTACAACTGGATCCCTGGGGCACGGATTGCCCATTGGCATCGGAATGGCCATGGCCGCAAAAAATGACGACAAAAAACACCGTATCTTTGTTCTTATGGGAGACGGGGAATGCCAGGAGGGCAGTGTTTGGGAGGCCGCCATCCTCGGGCCAAGGCTGGCTCTGGATAATGTTACGGTGATTATCGACGCCAATAACCTTCAGGGTTATCAAAGGACCGAAAAAATATTGCCCGGACATTTATTAAGGGGGATATGGGAGGCTTTTGGATGGGTGGTAAAAGAGATCGATGGTCATGATGCCCCTTTAATAAAAGAAACCCTTTCAGGCATACCCTTCGTTAAAGGCAAACCCAACGCCATTATCGCTAAAACCATTAAGGGCAAAGGCATTGGCGAGATGGAAGACAAAATGGGGTGGCACTATTATTCCGTTCCGGCAGATAAGCTTGATCCCTTTTTGGAAGAACTGGATAAATCAAAATGAGAACCGCCTTTATAAACAAGCTGACTGAACTTGCTCATAAAGACTCCCGGATACACCTGATTACGTCTGACACCGGCTTTAAGGTCTTTGACGATTATCAGAAAACTTTTCCAAAAAGATATCTAAATATTGGGATATCCGAAGCCTCCATGATTGGGGTGGCCGCGGGTCTTGCCCTTTCGGGCAAAATAGTTTTTGTATACGGCATTGTCCCCTTTGTCACCATGCGCTGTTTTGAACAGATCAGAAACGATTTATGCATGCATAATCTTCCGGTTAGGATTGTAGGAGTCGGGCAGGGACTTACCTATGGAGGGGAGGGCGCCACCCATCACGCGATTGAGGACATTGCTGTCATGTCCTGCCTGCCTAATATGACTGTAGTATGCCCCGGCGATCCTGTGGAGACTGAAAAAGCCATGGATGGTTCAATGAACCTGGAGGGTCCGGTTTACTTTCGACTGGGCAAAAGCGGGGAGAAAGTGCTGCATACGAATGGTGCGCCTGATTTCCAAATTGGAAAAGGAATTGTTCATTCCCATGGAGAGAAAATCGCGCTGATCGCCACGGGCAATATGCTCGAAACGGCTCTTGATGTTGCTGATTCGCTAAAGGAAAAGGGGGGTTGTCCATCTGTTATAAGCATGCACACCGTAAAGCCCATTGACAGGGAACTTATAAAGGAGTTGTCGAAAAAGTACAGCCTTTTTGTGACATTGGAGGAGCACAGCCTTATCGGCGGTCTTGGCGCCATGGTGGCCTATGTTATTTCAGAACAGAAGCACAAAGTTGACCTTGTAAAGTGCGCGGTGCCGGATATCTATGTAAATTCATCCCGAAACCAGGAAGGCTTGAGGCGCCAATTTGGTCTTAACCGAAAAAATATAATTGATAAATTGTCATTAATCCTAACAAAATAGGAATATTCACTATTTGCCGAGCATAATTCCATGAAGGAGAAAAACAGCATATCGATAATTATAGCGGCGCTGAACGAAGAGCACAATCTCCTGGGAACAGTGGAGACAGTGGTTGGTTCCGCCAGGGAGTTTTTTGACGATTACGAGGTGCTGATTTTCAATGACGGGAGTACTGATCGCACCGGTCAGATCGCTGGGGAGTTGAGTGTGTCTAATGATCGTATACGGGTTTTTAATAATAGTCATCCAAAAAATCTCGGATGGGTATTCAAAGAGGGCGCAAGGCAAGCCCGGATGCGCCATGTCATGCTGGTAAACGGAAAAAATGACACTACAGCCCAGGGACTTGCCTCCATTTTCTCCCTTTCTCAAAAAGCGGATCTGGTGATCCCTTACATATCGAACATGGAGGAAAGGTCTTTTACGAGAAGGGCTGTTTCCAAAACATTCACCATTATGTGCAACACAATATTCGGCATGAACCTGAAATATTTCAACGACTCGGTTCTTCACACAAAAGATGGGTTGAGCAAAATCAATATCAGGACTGATAGTTACGCTTTTCAGGCCGAGGCTCTTATCAAGCTGATAAAAAGCGGCAGTTCCTATATCGAGGTGGGGGTGGCTGACCGGTATGAAAAAAAAATTGCCACCAAGGCTTTTAAGTTTAAAAATATCTTTGGAGTCGCCCGTTTTCTGGTTGGGACAATCCGGGACGTTTACTTTGTTTAACCAGCGTGGCGCTGGACCCAATAACCCGACGGCGCGTTTGCAAAGGATTGAAGGCTGTAGTGGCGGAACGTAGGAATATGGTGTCTAGCTTATCAATGAGACATCTTTTTTTATTTCCAGGTTAAAGCAAAGTTTTAACCGCGGGATTCCAAAGGGACGTGTCCTTTTGGCGAGGCATGGGGCAGAGCCCCATCCTGGAGCCCTATCCCAGTCAGGAAAATCATGGATAAAAATTTCATTCCCTGGTGGAAAACGGACCTTGGTCACAGGGAAATAGCAAAGGTCGCCGATTCCATCGGCAAAAGGCGAATCACCCAGGGTTCTGTCACCAAAGAGTTGGAAAAACAGATCGCTGAATTTTTGGGACGCCCTTATGTGATTATGACCGCCAACGGTTCCGCCGCTCTTTTGGCCGCTCTTATCGCCTGCGATATTGGACCCGGAGATGAGGTGATAATTCCTGGATTGAGTTTCATCGCCACGGCTAACGCGCCGCTGCTTTTGGGAGCGAAAGTAAAAATTGTGGATGTGGAAAAGGGCGGCCCTGTCATTGACCCTGAAAAAATCGAGAGGGAAATAAACAACAGGACAAAGGCGATAATCCCTGTTCATTTAAATGGCAGGTCCGCGAATATTGACCGGATAAATCAAATCGCGGACAAACACGGAATTTTAGTGATAGAAGACGCGGCTCAGGCTTTTGGTTCAAAAAATCTCAACGGCCCGTTGGGGACCCAGTCCCATATCGGCTGTTTTTCCATGTCCATATCCAAGTTGATTACAACCGGCGAAGGTGGCTTTTGCGTCACTACGGATAGCGAAACATGCCGGAGACTTAAGCAGATCAGGAACAACGGCGCCGCCGCCCTTTCTGAAAACAGGTTCAACACTTTGGGATTTAACCTCAGACAGAATGACATTCTTTCAAGCATAGGGCTGGCCCAGATTCCGGCAATAAATAAAAAAATGGACGCCTTGAAAAAGGTATACGAATATTACAAATTTCATTTGAAGGAGTTGGACTATCTGAAAATGCTGGAGGTCAACACAAAAGCCGGGGAATTGCCCTTGTGGGCTGAAGTCCTCTGTTCCCAGAGGGAAAAGGTGATTGACGGTCTGGCGAAAAAAGGGATTCAGGCAAAACCATTTCCGCCGGCCTTATGCGATTCTCCACATGTCAAGGGCAAAGGTCATCACCCAAACTCAAAGTTTTTTGCCGCCCATGGCATGGTTCTTCCCTGCGGCCCGGATCAACCCCTTGAGAACCTGGAACGAACAATGGATGTTTTGCGCGGGCTCAATGGAAAAATAAAGGTAATTGTTCAGTGATCGGCGCCAATGTTTGAGATCGGGGGAGATGACCCCATTTCTCAACAATGGCCGGCATTGTCAATGATATTAGGGAAATGGGGATCGTGT
>CAYSHR010000418.1:0-4004 GCA_964430795.1 uncultured bacterium | reverse complement strand
GGCGGCCACGGGGGGCCGCCCCTACAAAAAGACACATCCTTTCCCCTTGTTACTCCTGACTTCCGCGCTACCCCTTTTTAGGTGTCGTAAGTACTTGAAATTACATGATCGCACTACCTGTTTTGGGTGTCCCGATGCTATAATGAGGCATGTTTGTACGCAAAAAGAGAAACGCCAGCGGTTCGGTGAGCGTTCAGGTCATCGATAAAAGCGGCGGCTATCCGACCAGCAAGCTCAAGACCGTAGACTACCTGCAACGTTACCAGGGCAAGACAATTCTGATCGATCGCATTTATCGCTTTTTGGACCGGCTCAACGACAAATACAAGGATCGAGCCGAGCAGATCGCCTTCCGTTACTCCCAATCGATCCTCGGCTGCATCTCTGTCGTTTTTTATGACGTGACCACCTTGTACTTTGAAAATGAGGATGAGGACGACCTGCGCAAGATCGGCTTTTCTAAAGACGGCAAATTTGAGCACCCGCAGATCATGCTTGGTCTTCTCGTGGGCGAAAACGGCTACCCCATCGGCTTTGACATTTTCAAGGGGAACACCTTCGAAGGGCACACCCTGCTACCCGTCCTCGAAAGCATCAAGGCACCATGTACGAAATGATCGTTGAACTGCCCGACGATCCAACTCCGCAGCACGTCCTACTGGGAATGGACCAGGAACAGAAATTCCTGTACAAAATGCTTTACTGGATCCAAGGTGTCCCAACGCGGAAGTCAGGAAACATTCCATTTTCGCAGGGGCAACCCCCTGTGGTTGCCCTGCATTGGGCGGCCACGGGGGGCCGCCCCTACAAAAAGACACATCCTTTCCCCTTGTTACTGAATGGTTACGGATAGGAACTAAATAGTGTTGACTTTGCTTCTCCATGCTCATAAGTTTATATGAAATTCCAATGATGATGGTGTGCTTTTTCTATGTCGGAAAATAACGAAACAAAAATTTGTCCATTTTGCGCGGAGCCGATCAAGACCGAGGCGATTAAGTGCCGTTATTGCGGTTCAGACGTTTCCACTGATGGCGCCACCGCCGAACAGATGGCAAAGCAAACCGTTCCAAACTCCATTCACAGTTCCAATCTGAAATCCGGGACGGTTTTATCTCAGAAATATGAGATTTTACGCCTTATTGGAAAAGGGGGCATGGGGTGCGTTTATGAAGCCCGGGAAGTTGACTTTGCCGTTGATCGGTCTGTGGCCATAAAAATCCTCACTCCAAGTTATATTCAAGATGAAAAAAGCCTGCGCAGATTTCAATTCGAGATAAAAATCGCGGCCAGACTCGATCACCCCAACATTGTTCCCATATATTACATTGGGCAAGAGGGAGATATTCTCTATTTTGTAATGAAATATCTATCAGGCCCCACATTGAGGGAGAAGATAAGAGAACAGGGAGTTCTTGGCGAAAAAGAGGCTCGCGGCATCACGATCAGAATCTCCGACGCCCTTGATTATATGCACAGCCAGAATTGCATTCACAGGGATATCAAGTCAAACAACATAATAATGGACGCTACAGGGCATCCGATTCTAATGGATTTCGGCATCGCGAAAATGCCGGGAAACGACCTGCTTACAACAGAAGGTGAAATCCTGGGAACAGCTACATATATGGCACCTGAACAATGGCATGGAAAGATTGACAACAGGAGCGATGTTTATAGTTTTGGATGTGTTATGTATGAAATGGCCACCGGATCTCCACCCTTTATCAGCAGCAACATACCCGAACTGATGCGAATGCATCTTGAGATGGCTGTGGCGCCTATTGAGGATATCCGTTCTGATTTATCAGATGGATTTTGTCAGGCTATTTTAAAATGCCTGGCCAAAGACCCTGATCATCGTTTTCAATCCATGGTTGAATTAAATAAAAGGGTGGAAGAGCTATCCACCGGCAAGAGCGTTTCCATAGGCGACTTGGACCTACCCATTGATAAAACCATAGCTGTTGAGGAATTATCCGAAATTGTTGATCAATTCAATCCGGATCCGATTATTGAAAAAGTAAATGAGCTGGTGGAAAAGGGGCGTGTTGACGATGGAATAAAGGAGATTGAAAAAGCCCTTAAAAATCACCCTGAAAATGACGCCCTATCTGAAAAACGAAGGCAACTGGAAGATATACGGATCGGGATTTCCGATGCTCTGGCAAAAGGGGAAAATCTATTGTTAAAAAAGGAATTCGCCCAAGCTGTAAAAATGCTTGAAAAATTCCTGGAAGTAACACCCTCGATAAGGGCACAAGCAAAGTTGTTGAAAATAAAGAAATATCAGAAAGAAACAGATGAGCTTTTTGCAAAAGTTCAGTCCTTTAAAAGAAGAAAAAAATTCTCAAAAGCCAAATCACTTTGCAGGGAAATATCAGACAGAGATCCCAATCATAACCAAGCGATAATGCTTCTTAGAGAACTGAGAAATTACAAGGATTACACCCCTAGTAAATTTCCCATCCTAAAAGCCGGCATTGGCGTAGCCATCTTTGCCCTTATACTGTTTATTCTATTTGTAGGACCACACATAATGCCGGACAAATGGGCGGATAAGATGGCTGAAAACTATCTTCAGTTGGGAAATAACCTGGCAGACATGGACTGGTACAGGTTTCCCCCCTATTTTAATACTTTCTCCTGCTACGACAGAGCAAACGGCTTTTCAAATGATGATCTTTTTAAAAGCAACATGTACAGCCATTGGAATAGTCTTTACTGGTCTGTTACTACGAAAGCTCAAAGCAGTTATAATAACGGAAGCTTAAAAAAGGCCCTTTCATATTATAAGGTTACCCTGGCCATTGCCCTCCACATGGATAACAGCGCCAAGATCAAAAAAAGCAAAAAAGAGATAACCAAACTTACGCAGAAAAAATGAAAGCTCATATAGATGCCTGATTTATTAAATCCTGTTCCAACAGTTGATATTATCATTGAATTAGCTCAGGGCGTTGTACTTATCGAGCGCAAAAACGAACCTTTCGGCTGGGCTATCCCAGGGGGATTTGTTGATTATGGAGAATCAGTTGAGAAAGCCGCTAAAAGAGAGGCTAAGGAGGAGACCTCTCTTGATGTAGAGCTGGTTCGTCAGTTCCATGTCTATTCCGACCCAAAAAGAGATGCGAGAAAGCATACAATCTCCGTAGTTTTTATCGCTAGAGCCCAAGGGCGACCCATAGCCGGAGATGACGCGATTAACGCGGATGTTTTTAACAGAGACAGTCTTCCTGAAAATCTCTGTTTTGACCATGCCCTGATATTGGAAGATTATTTTTCAAGGAAATACTAAAAAAAGTTCTATCAATCCAGGGGCATCCTTGACAGAATTCCTTGTCGGATGTTAGGAACAAATTACTTGCTGTTTAAAAACGAAGGGACCCTCGATGAAGCGGCGTGTGGTGTTAATAATCCTAATATGTTTCATGACTACCTTTGGCGCGGGTTCATACGCGAAAGCCGGTGAAGCAGACGAGGTCCTTCTGGGATTTGTGTTTGGAACGTCATTTGGACTCCTTTTGGGAGGTACAACGCTTATTTTCTATACAAATCCCGAGTCAGATGTAAACATTGAAACAGTGCTGATTACAAGCGGCCTGATCGGAGCTACAGGGGGTATAATTCTGGGTTCTTGTTTACCTGATGACGCGGCGGAAAGAGACCCTGTAGTGTCAATGGTTCACCCCTTGATTCCGGTAGTGAACCTATATGCTCCAAGTTTTGCCATCGCGCCTTTCAAAGACAAAAACAGAATCGTCCCGGGTATTCGGGCAAACCTGATTCATTTTGATTTTTAACTTCCCTAAAGGCACACCGCGATAAACTCATGAAAGATTCTTACCTGTTCGCTTTTGAAAGACCATCAAGATATCTTGGTGGGGAGAGAGGCTCATTTAATAAAGATTTAAATGCTGTTTCTCTGCGCTTTGCCCTTGCTTTCCCGGATATTTATGAAGTCGGGATGAGTCACCTGGGGCATCTGCTGATCTACAATGCCC
>CAYSHR010000417.1:0-4011 GCA_964430795.1 uncultured bacterium | reverse complement strand
AATTACTATTAAAATCAAGCATGATGAGGGAAAGTCGCCCCCCGGCGGTTTCGGTTTGACCTGCGCCAATCCTAATTAACTATATAAACCTATGAGGTAGGCGCCACTGGAGATAACTTCCAGGGCAAGCTCTTTAAGGAACCATGCGATTTGGGTTTCTATCTTGCGGGCGCGAAAGTTTTTACCAATGACAAAAAGAACATAAGCGGCATTCAGGTGGTTTGCCGCAGGTATTGGCCTGTTGAACAGAGAGAGGGTGTTAACAATTTCGGCGGGGGCTTGGAAGCCATGCCGGTTGTTTGCCGGGACGGAGATTTCGTTACCGGCTTGAAGACCGATTTCTGGCGTTCAATAGAAAACAATACTCTTGAGACAGGAGTTTATTCCATCCGTTTCTATTGCGCGCAAATGAGAGAATACAGAAGTCTCCCGGATGACCAAAAAGACCCACGGGCAAGGTAAAAGATCGTGGGATGGCCACAATTGGATGTCCCCGCTTTTATAAATAGTTCCTTGTAACCGAAGGATTACCTATTACTTCTCCTTGACTATTTCAACCCCTCGAAGTATAAATTTTGTTAGTATTATTTTTTGTATTAGCCGTGTGGGTTTAAGTTACCGATTATTTAATTTGGGACGGAGGATAACTAATGAAAAAAGTTATTGTATTTATGCTCGCGGCTCTGATTTTTGTTCTCTTTATCTCTTCAGTAGCCTTTGCCGGCAATGACTGGGAGTTTTCGTCTAGACATTTCGCGTTGGCTGGAACCGGCAACGCTATTTTCAACCTCAAGGGGTTATCGCCCTCTTTGGAGAATATCGCCTGCCTTGTAGGTTCACCACAGTTTAATATTCTTCAGGAAGGCTCCGCCAGCGCCGTTAATATGATTAACAGCCACGATGATGTTGATTACTATCACCGACTGATAACAGGGTCTACAGGGCTGAAAACCACCTATCCCACTATTCAGAAAGATGATGAGGACGATTTTGCCGAGCGGCTGGCAATCGGTTTTGTCCCCGGCGTTTTTATTAGAAGTTATTATCGCTCCATGGATTATACGGAAAACGATGACGAGGAATTTTACACCCTTACTCATGTGCAGTTTTTTCAGCGTCTGGGCATTGCCTACGGAATAAACGAAATAGTAGCCGTGGGCGTTGGATTTACTCTTGTACCGCCGACTATCATCCGTTCTTCTTTATCTGGGCAGAAAACCGTGGTTGATGGATTTAACGAGACAACTGAGGACCCTCAGGAAACCTTTACTACATACGCGCCATTGCTTTTCAGTCCTGAACTTGGCGTTCTGGTCCGTCCGGTTGAATTTATTCAGCTTGGTCTTGCCATGGAAGCCGGCGATCTAAAAACCAGACGTTCCGATGTGACTCACACTTTTGCCGATGGCGATGAGGATATCAAGACTGAAGCCATTTTCGCTCGCAGCCCGAGTCTTGGATTTGGATTTGCCATAATGGTTCCTGATGTTGAAAAATTCATGGTGGGCTTTGACCTTGACAGCGAATGGCGCCGGGGAGAGGCTTCCGATTACGGATTCTACGCTGACAACCAGAAAATCGAGTGGAGCGTTTCTGTGGAGAAGATGTTCGAGATGTCCAGCATTAAAGGTGGACTGGGATACGCGGATGAGGTTGGAACAAAGAGATATCTGCCCTATGATCGCTTCTTTGTCTCTTTTGGAACCGATCTCTATTTTGATGAGCATATAATGATGGGATTGGCTTTTAGAGGAGAAACAGGATATTTTGAAGCGGTTCCAAAAGGCGGGTTGGGATTCGGCGGTGGTTTTGCCTGGACCTTTGGAGGCAGTTTCTAAGTTCCATAAAAGAAAATATATTAAAAAAGGCTGTTCGTTGGGCAGCCTTTTTCTCATGAATTGTTGAGGTTTTTTATAACCTGAACTCCTCGTAGGGTAAATTCCAGGCGTCGGCAACACCCTTGTAAGCTACAGCGCCTTTATAAATGTTGATTCCTTTTTTAAGAGCCCCGTTTTTCTTTACCGCTTTCTCAAATCCATTTTGCGCCAATTCCAAGGCGTAGCTCAATGTGGAATTAGTAAGGGCGTAAGTGCTCGTCCTTGGTACAATACCGGGCATATTCGCCACGCAATAGTGCACTACTCCGTGCTTTATAAAAGTAGGTTCCTGGTGAGTTGTAGGGCGTGTGGTCTCAATGCAACCTCCCTGGTCAACGCTTATGTCCACTATGGCGCTGCCAGGCGCCATAGTCTTGATCATATCCTCCGTAACAAGTTTAGGCGCCTTTGCCCCGGCAATTAGAACAGCACCAATAACAAGATCGGCTTTCTGAACGCTCTGCTCAATATTGCCCGGATTGCTCATTAAAGTAATGGGGCGCCCTTGATATACATCATGCAGATATCTGAGTCTTGTGGGATTGATATCCAAAATGGTTACTTTTGCACCCAGCCCTATAGCGATTTCACACGCGGCCTGGCCTGAAACTCCGGCGCCAATGATTACTACTTTTGCCGGAGCTACCCCCGAAACCCCGGCCAGAAGGATGCCCGAACCACCTGAACTGGCCTGGAGGCAGTGGGCGCCAACCTGGGGCGCGAGTTTACCGGCTACTTCACTCATTGGAGTCAGAAGGGGTAGTGAGTGGTCTTCCAATTCGATGGTCTCATAGGCGATTCCCACACAATTACTCTTGAGCATTTCATTGGTCAGTTCCTCAGCGGCGGCCAGATGAAGATAAGTGAAAATCAATTTGTTCTTCATAAAAGGGTATTCAGCGGGCAGTGGTTCTTTAACCTTCATAACCATTTCCGATTCGCCCCATACCTCTTCGGCGCTGTCGATGATTTTCGCTCCCGCTGTTACAAAGTCGCTATCAGCTATGCCGCTTCCGATTCCGCCATGTTTCTCAATGAGCACGCTGTGCCCGTGGGCAATAAAGGCGTTGACTCCAGCGGGTGTTATGGCAATTCGCTTCTCCTCAGTCTTGATCTCTTTGGGTACTCCGATAATCATGTTCCTACCTCATAAAAATGTTCGAATATTTTATAGACGGATACCTATCCGTCCGATTTTCCATCAAATGGAATCAGAGTGTGGCCATGCTGATAAAATGGATAATTAGTAATCGTCATTTACCCTGAAAATATATGAGTTAATAGTCCGCCAAATTCAAGGATTGGATGATAACTGAAAGAAAACAAGTGGTCAACTTGTATGTGCCAATAAGTTATTATGAGTAGAAGCAAGTCAATCTTTCCAGGATTTAAGGTCCTGCCACCTCTGATTGAAAGTTGTGGTTTTGTCCAGCCCGATCTTTATAACAATTATTTTCATCTCCTTTGTCTTGGCGTCAACAAGGCGCAATGTGTGATTGCCTACCGGTAGGTCCAGCCCTTCCATGGGCGCTTTTCCTATGACCTTTCCTTTTCTATCCACAATTTCAGCGTCCCGACCGACAAAAATATTCAATTTGCCTTTATATTTGAATATCTTTTTTACAAGGCCGCCCTCAGGTAATTCAACCTCAAAAATATCGTCAATCTCAGCCCCGGTGTTAATAAGCCTTACTTTGTGGGTTCCGGCTCGAAGGTTGTCGATTTTGATTGGCGCGTTACCGAAATATTTATCGTCAATAATCACTTTTGTCCACGGCTCGGTGGCTATCCAAAGTTCGGCTTCGCCGCTTACAAGGGCATAGGAGAGGCTTCTTGTTTCGTTTACAGCAAGTTCGACGGCTTCTGTTTTCGTGGAATGATCCACCAGTTCAACACGAATATTTATTGGGCGCCCCGCGGGTGGATTATGGATCACAAGAGGGGTGTTCCCTTCGACTCTCACTCCTTCCAGAAATACAATCGCGCCGGGTGGAGTTGTTGATACCTTTAACGCCTTGGCGGTTGTGGGAACGTTCAGGGTATGGTCGAAATAGAGACCCCCTTCCACCCTTCTCGCAAAGGCGAAACCTTTAAGGGAAAAGGACTTTATTTTTCCATCCATAAAAACGGTTTC
>CAYSHR010000416.1:0-4012 GCA_964430795.1 uncultured bacterium | reverse complement strand
TATATTGAATAGTGATTTTTTGTTTTTTGGAGAAATCGATGAAAAAAATATTATTATTGTTCCCCTTATTATTACTACTGTCCGTTTATTTTAATTCCGGCTGCTCATGCGAAAGCCACCAGATGGAAAATTCCGTTCCTCTATTTACAGGATTCACCAACCCGGAAGATCTGGCTCGCTTTTACCTGAAAACAGTTTCAGAAAAAGATATGGAAGCTCTAAGCAGCCTTTTTTTAAACGAGTCGGATTTTAAATTACTTAACTTAAAAAAAGTGAACAAGCAGCATATTATGAGCGCCTTTACTCATAATAAAAGACTGTTTTTAAATAAAAACAAAGAACTTCTCGGTTCAAAACTTGATTTTCTCTCTTTTCGCGTTGGGACCGAAATAAAAATAAATCCCGACGCTTCCATTTTTAGAGGCGCCCGGATTTTGGCGGAAAAATCCGATGGTCAAAGGGTCTCTCTTGAGATCAATTTCCTTATTAAAGTAAAAGGATATTGGAAGGTTCTTCTTTTGAGATACCTTCGGCCCGGAGCCAACGCGGGGCAGGGACCTTCGGTCACAACCAAACCTGGAAACAAATCTCCTTCAATGAAAGTGCCTGGAGAATTGCCTAAAATGGAAATCAAGGTGACAAAAATTGAAGGCGACAAGGAAACAAAAGAAGGCAAAGGGGAAGAAAGCAAAGATGATGATCAAGGAGAAACAATAACCGATCTGGAGAAGCTTTTTACCCAATAAGGGCCGGCCGCGTTTCTCACCAGTGTCTCAGATCAAAATATTGTGCTTTTGTATTTTGTAATGAATAACTCTTGGTGAGACGCCAAGGATTCTCGCCGCGTCTTTCTGAACGCCTTTTGCCCTGTTTAACGCCTCAACAATAGCGGCCCTTTCCAATTGGTCCAGGTTGATCTTATCGCCCATCATAAAGTCATTTTCCGGCTTTGGCGCCACATTTATCCTTGAAAAGGGCAGATCGCAAGGCTCAATTTTATCCCCATGGCAGAGAATAAGAGCTCTTTCAATAACATTCTCAAGCTCTCTGATGTTTCCAGGCCAGGAATATTCCATCAGGGTTTCAATGGATTTTGGCGAGAAATCCGTATCGCTCTTGTCAAATTCACCCCTGTATTTGTGGAGAAAGAACTGGGCAAGAGCGGGAATGTCTTCTTTTCGCTCACATAAAGGAGGTAGATGTATCCCAATGACATTAATGCGGTAAAAAAGGTCTTCCCTGAATCCGCCGGTTTTAATGCCGTCTTTTAGTTCGCCACTTGTGGAGCAAATCAGCCTTACGTCTACTTTTACAGATTGGTTACTGCCCTGCCTTTCAAATTGCTTCTGCTGAATCACTCTCAAGATTTTGGCCTGGGTTAATCTGTTGAGCCGGCCAACTTCATGGAGAAATAGAGTTCCCGCGTTGGCTTGTTCAATTCTGCCTGTTCTTCGCCGCCTGCCATTTGCATCCGGTCTGTCATATCCGAAAAGTTCATCCTCAATCTGTTTTTTAGGCAAGGCGCCGCAATTAACTACAATAAAATTTTCGTTTTTGCGCATGCTGTTAAAATGTATGGCTCCGGCTATGGTCTCTTTTCCGGTACCGGGCTTGCCGGTAATAAATATGCTGGAATTGCTGCCGGCCACCTTTTTCACCATGTTCATGGCGGTCTTCATGCCTGGGCTGGCGCCGATTATATTATCAAGGCTATAGATGTACTTCTCTTTGTGTCTTAAATAATTAATAAAATTTGGATACCTGACCTGGTCCAAAAGCCCGAATATCGTAGTTCGAAGAAGGGCGAGATTAATAGGAACCTTGAGGCACGTCCAATTTCTAATGCCTTTCAGATTTATCTTTGTGTGTCCTTTTCTAAAATGGCTTAGAAGAATAATCGGAACCCTTGGGCTCTGCCCTTTCTCTATTGATTCCAACAAAGTTTGGAGATGGTTTTCCATCAACTCAAGGTCAACAATTATCAGGTGGCGCGTCTGGTTATCAAGTTTTTTCCCGGCCATCTCTACAGAATCAACAAAATCGAGAATCAGATCCTTTTCGTTGATGGTGCGACTTATCTGATTCCTCAAATATTCCCGTCTGACAAGGGCTAATATGTTCCACATTGACAAAACCCATTGGTTTTTTCGTTTATTATTCCAATATTGTAATTTACCGGGGGATATGTGACAAGAAAAAAAGAAACATATCGTAAACGGTCAGATATGTGAGGTTTTTGGGGAAAAGGAAAAAATCAGTTACTTCCCGGCTTTCTTTCTTGGCCATTTGATTTTTCGGCCAATAAAACGGTCCACAAGCTCAATGATTTTTTCAGGATATTCCAGGGGCGCGTAATGGGTGCCGCCGGAAAGAATATGAAGAGCGGCGTCAGGCAGAGTCTGTTCCATCATTTGGGAAACCTTTACCGGAGTGAAAAAGTCGGCGGTGGCGGCGATTATCAAGGTTGGCGATTTGATTTTATCAAGGGATTGTCTGGCGTCATGACGCCCTATTTCCAACATGATCTGGGCGTAGGCCTCAAAATCCAGTTCAGCGTAATCATCCACCAGGTTTCTGATAACCTCTTCTCCGGCTTTCCAGAATATTCGGGTGGATGTTATAAAGTCGAAACCACCAGGCACGCTCACCAGTTTTTTTAGAAGAAAACCGAAGGGTTTTGCAAATGCCCTTTGGGTCAAAAAGAGAGCGGGCATCAGGTATCTTGAGAAACCGGTATGCAACGCGGTTTCAAAAGGAGCACCCGCGGCGCCGCATATGGGAACAAGACCCAGAACCTGTTTTGGGTGGCGAACGGCATATTCGAAAATCACCTGGGTCCCCATTGACCAACCGAAAAACAGAGCTTTGTTTATTTTCTCTTTCTGAAGAATCTGGCGCAAGTCCTCAACATGATCCGGCACTGTCAGCCTTGCCAGAGGAGGGCGCGCGGAACCATACAAACCGCGATAATCCCAACTGATGATCCTGTATTTTTTTCTCAGATGCTCAATCAGATAGTACCATGCCTCAAAGGTGCCTCCCAGGCCGTTGGCAAGAACAATAACGGGGCCTTGCCCTATATCCTGGTAACGAACTCTCACGCCGTCGTAGCTGTAGAGGTCTTTATAATTCACACCTGGGATTTCCATTTTTACTCCTTGAAAAAAGAAACTCTTTTACCCTAGATATGGTTTGTACATAAATAGATACTTTTTCGCAAGAAAATCATCTTTTGGTCAGGGCCATTGACAATAGAGTCGCCGGCTTTTAGTTTCATATACATGAAAAGCAAGGAGACAGCCCCTCCTTTAGCTGGGGCGAATAAATCGGATTTGGTTCAGAAATTGGCGGTAGGCGCCCTTTTGGCAATCTGCTATTTCGCTCACTTTTTTCCCTTTAATATAATCGTCGCGATAATGTGGGCGCCGGGCTGGCTCTATCTTTTGTCAATCGTGCTGCTTATTGCTGTGAGAATAATCATTAACAAATGGGCAGGCGCCCTTAATATCGCGGCGATCATTTATTACATCCTGGTTTCGTGCTACATCATATTAACCGGATATTACGTCTGGCTTCTTGACCCTTTGTATGCCGGGTTTGTTGTTTTGTTCGCCGTGGTTTTTGGATTTGTACTATTTTTCTTTGGCGATAAGCGCGTTTCTCTTTTACCTTTCGCGCTGGTGATTGCCTTTTTTCTCTTTCGGTTGCCCCACCCTCTTTTTAAATACGGCTGGATTTTCTTTCTCCCTTTCATTTTACCCGGCGCCATATTAGCCACGCCAATTAAGATCGGCAGAACCGCCCTTATTTTTGCCGCTGTAACCGCCCTTGTGGTGATGCGTCTTGGCATGTTTTATTACGGCGGGGATGAAAAACTGCTGCCCAGGGTGATTTCTCAACCGGGGGTAACGCCTGTCATAACCATTATGGATAAATCCTCAGGCGCTCTTTCGAAAATAGGAAAGCATATCAGATACGCCGCTGATAACATGGCCGGGACTCACACAATAAT
>CAYSHR010000415.1:0-4014 GCA_964430795.1 uncultured bacterium | reverse complement strand
AAGCGCCCCTACGATTAATAATTCGTCACTCGTAGATCATCTTTCGTGGGCAGGCTAGGGCCTGACCCACGGCACCCATCTTCTTTCTTTCCTTCCCAACACCAGTTTATTGGCCCAATCGTATCTAAGATCATTGGTGCCGGCGGCTCGCCGGTGAGGGCCTCACCCGAACCAGACCGACTCCCGTTTTGAAAGAAGATCGCGGATCATCCATTGTATCCGGGTTCTGATCTCTTCTTTAAGGCTGTGAAGTCCGATGTCATCGTCCAGCCCTGAAATATGATGGTGAGTATCTATTGGTTTTCCAAAAACCATCATCCATTTTGAAGGCAGTGGAAGAAGCCCCAGTGGACCCAGAATCGGGAAAGTGAGAGTGATCGGCCAGACATTAATTCCTGTTTTTCCCCGAAAGCTCTGAAGATTGCTTATTACAGGGTATGTCTCCTCAGATCCCACAATGGCGCATGGGATTATATCCACGTCAGCGTCATAAGCCAGTTTGACAAATCCTCCCCTGCCAAAGCGGTGCAACTGATATCGTTTGCTATAGGGTTTAAGAAGACCATAATGCCCTTCTGGGAATACACCCACAAGATGCCCTGTGGATAACAGCCGCGCGGCGTTCTCACGATGGGCTCTGACCATCCCCAGGCGAATTAGCGCGGGTGCCAGAAAGGGCGCTCGCATATAGTAGTCCTCTAGAAGACACCTGACACCCCGCTCTTTTGGATGTCTTTTTTTCATCCCATGGTCAAGCATAAGAGCATCCAAAGGCAAAACACCGGCGTGATTTGCTACGATAACACCAGGTCCTTCACCAGGAACATTTTCCAGCCCGGCCATCTCCACCCTGAAGTAATCCTCGAACATGAAATCAAACAGGGGCGCCAACCGCTTTGAGTAAAGATCATCATACCCAAAACCATCAACGCGAAAACCTTTATTCCCTGTCATAAACGGGCTTTCGCCTTTACGAAAACGCTCCATGGATCTATGAGGACTTAGCTCAAAAAGAGCTTTTTTTAAACGGGATAAAGGGCCGGTGGTCATTTTCCGTATATCTCCTTTGCCAGGGCGTCAAGGATCTTGGCCCCTCTGCTTTTTGGCGCGTATTCCCAGATGGTTTTGCCAAAACTCTGGGCTTCATCTATGGCAACATTCAGGCCGATGATTGTCTTTGTCACTTTTTCAGGAAATACTGTTTGAAGTTTCTCTATTATAGCGTCGGCAAGCCTGGTGTGGCGATATAGGGTGGGGACGATTCCGGTTACCTCAAGATCAGTGTGGTCATAGTTGCTTTTCACCGTTTCAACAGTATCGATAATCTCCGCGCAACCATCCAGAGCAAAATAGGTCAGGGAAACCGGAATTATTATCTCTTTTGTAGCCATCATTATGTTCAATGTTAAAAGCCCAAGGGAGGGCGGCGAGTCGAAAATCACCAGATCATAATTGTCAATTGTATTGATTTTTTCAGCAAGTTTTAAAACCCTGTTGTCATCAGCGGCAGCCGTAATGGCAAAATCAGTAAGGGTTTTGTTGGCGCAGACAAGGTCAAGGCCTTTGATTCTGCTCTCTTTGGCTACATCCCCAACAGTGATGTCAGGGTTGGTCAGCAGGTTCATTACAGTTACCGGTTCGGATTTGACATCAATTCCAAAAGCTTTTCCAACCTGCCCCTGAGGGTCCATATCCACCAGAAGAACTTTTTTCCCCTTCTTTGAAGCGAACCATGCCGCCAGGTTTGTTGAAAGGGTTGTTTTACAGCTTCCGCCCTTCTCGTTAATAAAAGCAATGGTGCGCGGCATGGGCTACTCCTTTGTTTTAAGCCATATCTTCCCAGGGTTCATCCAGGTCGGTGCAGGCGGCCAGAGCCTGTTGAATATTCTTTTTTGGTCTCTTTCCAAGCACCTTGAAGGCCCTGGTGCAATCGGCCAGGCACCCGAATTTGAAAAAGTTCAGGTGCTGGGGAGGTATGGGTAGAAGCTGCCCTAGCCTTAACGCGGTCAGCTCTGTTTTGAAAAAAGTATAAGGTGTTGGAACGCGAACACCTCCCATCAACCGTATAATTGTTGACAAGGGTAAAACACCGGGCGCCCCGTAATTGTAAACTCCCGGTATTGATTTTGTAAGTGCGGTCTCAATAACATCCAGCCCGTCGTCAATGTGCAATACCTGCCATAACGGATCATAACCCAGGACAGTCTGGACTACAGGCCGCCTCAAATATCGATACATGAAATTGCCCTTGTTCTTTCCCACAATTGTCGCCAGACGAAGCATGGTGACTTCTATCTCAGGGTGAGTTTTCATAAATGAAGCCACCTGGTTCTCCACATCGATTTTTTCCCTAAGGTAATCGTAGCCAAGATCAGCTTTAAAGGGTTGTTCTTCAGAGGAATACATCTGATTTCGAGGGTGGGCGCCATAGACCAGGGTGGTTCCCTGAACAACAATCTTTTTTACTTTGGCCTGGGCGCAGGCGGCAAGAATCTGTAAAGTTCCAATGCATTCGTAATTGTGAAGATATTCCGGATCCATAGACGGCGTATCTGTAAAGGCAACATGCAAAACAGTGTCCACCTTCTCCATTTCAAGAGTTCTAAGGATAGTCCGGTTAATTGTCGGTTCACACAAGTCGATTTTGTAGAAAGAGGAGTTGGCGAATTTCCTTCTTGGCGCCAATAGATCAAAGCAGACGATCTTTTTCCACTGACGATTGTTCACAATCCTAAAAAGAAGATTGGCGCCAATTAAGCCGGCGGAGCCGAAAATAGCAAGAACATTCCTTTTATTCTCTTTTGACACAGCCATATAAGCTACTTCTTGGATTTTGTGGAATCGGATTTTTCCGCCAGTTTTGCGGAAGCCGCGATTATGTCGTCTATTCTACTCTCAAGGCCGGAAACAGCCTGGTTCATCATTTCAAGCTTGTTTATAAGCTCTTTATAATCGGACTTTGAGGGAAGGTTGATGGTGTTCAATAAAAACCTGATGTTTTTGTCGAGATTTTCTTTGGTCCCTTCAATTCCACTCACCACCGAGCTGATCATCCGGGCAAACCTGGGATTGGTCAGAAACTCGTCGCTGAAATCCTCACCGATCTCTTTTCCCTTGCGGGTCAGCCGCCCAAAGATACCCCTGACATTCGACATGGTTCCTCCACTAAACAATATTCCTTACAAACAGGGTAGTTTTTTGTACACCGAGGGCAAAAAGGTGTCAAGAAGGCAAAAGGGATCTCAGCGGCCGGCCGGTTAGCTTGCCTTTACCGCGCGGCTGTCAGCCCAGCGTTTTGTCTTGGTGATTTGTTCTTTCATGGTTACGGAAAGGGGCACAATATTGCCCATTGCCCTGTATATATCAGAAATTGTTATGTCTCTGCCGCGATGGAAGGCGTCATACATGGAGTTTATAATACACTGTTCAATTTCAGCCCCGGTAAAGCCGTTGGCTCGTTGAGCCAGGTTTTCCACAGAGGTATCAGTAACTGTTTTTCCTCTGTTTGTAAGGTGAATTTTGAAAATCTGCTCCCGCTCTTTTTTGCTGGGCAGATCAACGAAAAAGACCTCGTCAAAGCGTCCTTTACGAATCATTTCAGGAGGAAGTTTGTCAATATCGTTGGCAGTGGCGGCAATAAAAACCGGGGCTTCCTTCTCCTGCATCCATGTCAGAAATGAGGCGAATATGCGGTTTGTAGCCCCTGATTCCGCCGAGTCGGAAAAGACCGATATTCCCATCTCAATCTCATCGATCCATAAAATCGCCGGAGAGACCGCTTCAACGGTGAGTATCGCCCTGCGCATTGACTCCTCGGGATTTCCAGCAAATCCGGCAAAAACCCGCCCCATATCCAGCCTGAGCAATGGAAGCTTCCATTCATTAGCCAGAGCCTGGATGGCCAGGGATTTTCCGCATCCAGAAATGCCCGTGATTAATACACCTTTTGGTTGGGGCAATCCATATTCCCGGGCGGCGTCGGAAAAACCGTTTCTTCTGATTCTTATCCATTTT
>CAYSHR010000414.1:1425-4023 GCA_964430795.1 uncultured bacterium | reverse complement strand
TGACCACGCGGCAACCATTCGCCAGGCTAGAAAAGCCGACCAACCTGACCCTGTTACAGTTGCCCATCTGGCTGAATTGGCCGGCGCCGGTGGAATTACCATTCATATCAGAACCGATAGGCGGCACATTCAGGATAGGGATTTGAAACTGATCAGGCAGACCATAAAAACCAGATTGAATCTTGAAATGTCTCTTAATCAGGAGATCATCAGAGTTGCCCTTGAAGCTGTACCTGATATTGTTACTCTTGTTCCAGAGCGCCCTGAAGAGGTGACTACTGAAGGAGGTCTGAATGTCTCTTCCTATATTGATACAATATCCAATGCCATAAATCTCTTTAACGAGCGGGAAATTGAGGTGAGTCTTTTCGTCGACCCGGATATTGATCAGATAAAAAGCGCTCATAAAGTAGGCGCTCACCTGGTTGAGATAAACACCGGCAGATATGCCGACGCTCCTGGTCGCTCTGAAAAAGAGCGGGAGTACAGATCTATTCTTGATGCTGTAAAATACGCCTCAAAGTTAAGACTGGAGGTTGCGGCAGGGCACGGACTGGACTATTTCAATGTTGGTCCAATTGCCGCCATTCCCGGAATCAGAGAGTTGAATATTGGGCACGCCATTATCGCGAGGTCTGTTTTTGTCGGCATAAACAAAGCGGTGGGTCAGATGCTTGACCTTATGTCCAAAGGTGAGATGTTGGAGGTCTGATGAGAGTTGTCGGTTTAGGAACCGACCTGGTGATGATTGACCGCGTCCGTGGGCTGCGTGAAAGATTCGGCTCACGATTCTTAAAAAAAGTATTCCACAAAAACGAGATAGAATATTGCCTGGATAAGACCGATCCAGATATTCACCTGGCAGCGAGATTCGCGGTAAAGGAAGCCCTGGGAAAAGCCGCCCAGGTCGGTATCTTTCGTTTTCGCCTTAATGAGATATTGTTGGAAAATAACCCTCTTGGAAGGCCTGAATTGAAAATACTTGGGAAAAATAAAGATATTCTAAAAAAATTGGGAGCAAAAAACTATCATGTATCAATGAGCCACGAAGGCAATTATGCCCTTGCCGTGGTTATCCTGGAGGGAGAGTAGGGTTATGAAACTGGTTACAGCCGGACAGAGCAGAGAGCTTGATGGAGCAACCATAAATGAGATGGGAATACCCGGCGTGATCCTCATGGAAAACGCGGGCGCGGGATGCGCCGGACTGATTCTTGACCACTTCGATGACGTTTCAGAACAGGGCGTGCTTGTTGTCTGCGCCTGTGGAAATAATGGTGGAGACGGTTTTGTCATCGCCAGGCATCTTTCAAATTATGGATACGATGTGGACATCCTTCTTTTGGGCACAAAGGAGAAAATTAAGGGTGACGCGAGGATTAACTTTAACATTGTTGAAAAACTTGCCATCCCAGTCATCGAAGTGGATGATTCTGATGGTCTTGATGATATTTTTCTTGGCAACATAAGTTATGGCTTGTTGGTTGACGCCATATTCGGAACCGGTCTTGCAAGAAATATTGAAGGCCTTTACGCCCATGCCATTGACCTGATCAATGGAGACAATGCTCCGGTATTTTCCGTGGATATTCCTTCGGGACTCAATTCAGATACAGGGCAGGAGATGGGAATTGCAGTATATGCCGATATGACAGCCACTTTTGGGTTGTCAAAAGTCGGGCAGTGGCTCTATCCGGGGAGGCTTCTCTGCGGCGATCTGAAAATCGTTGATATAAGCATCCCCCCTCACATTGTCCACAATGCTCATATCTCCACCAGCCTTATCGATACAAAAACCGTGATTCACATGTTTTTGCCAAGAAATCCAAACGCCCATAAAGGCGACTTTGGCCATGCTTTTATTTTAGGTGGTGCTACAGGGATGACAGGAGCTGTGGCCATGGCAGGCCAGTCGGCTCTCAAGGCCGGCGCCGGGCTGGTGACATTGGGAATTCCCGGGCAGGTTAACAATATACTTGAGGCGAAAGTTACTGAGGTGATGACTACCCCCTTTGGAGACAATGATTCAGCCTTTCTGGAAAAAGGATACGCAAAAGGAATTATTGAGGCGTTAAAAGGAAAATCCGTGGTGGCCATTGGCCCTGGAATCGGGAAAACCGAGGAAACGAAAAACCTTCTTTATGAGATTTTACCCAAACTTAATTGCCCTGTGGTAATAGACGCCGATGGCCTGAATCTTATCGCTGATGATTTATCCATTCTGGGCGCCATCAAGGGCGATGTAATTCTCACTCCTCATCCCGGTGAAATGAGCAGACTTACCGGAATGCCGGTGGATGAAATCATTTCCGATCCAATAAAGTCCGCTCTAGATTTCGCAAAGCAATATTCGGTCCATGTTATATTAAAGGGCGGGTGCACAATCATCGCGACTCCCGATGGTGAAAAGTTTCTCAACTCCAATGGCAACCCGGGGATGGCCACCGGCGGATCAGGAGATGTCCTTACAGGAATAATCGCCGGGTTTTTAAGCCAGGGATGGTCTTCTGTTGAATCCGCGGTTGGTGGTGTTTTTATTCATGGCATGGCTGGGGATATTGCCCTTGGTTATAGCTGCGAAAAAGGGCTTACAGCGGG
>CAYSHR010000414.1:0-1415 GCA_964430795.1 uncultured bacterium | reverse complement strand
TATTATTGACGCCTTACCCCAAGCCATTGGGCATATGGAAGATATTCTTATGAACTCCGGGGTGGATGAAGATCAATAAATTACCCTCTATGCAAGATTAGTTGAATGAATATTACAATCAAATCCTCAAGTGAGATTGATACGGCGAGTATTGGAAAAAGCCTGGCTACCGCACTAAAACCAGGCGCTGTTGTCTGTCTTAAAGGAGAATTGGGCGCGGGAAAAACCATATTTATCAAAGGTATGGCCACAGGGCTTGCCATCGATCCTGATGATGTTACAAGCCCGACTTTTACCATGATAAACGAATACCAATCTCCTGGCGGCGTCCATCTGTTTCATTTTGACTTTTTTAGAATTGAGACCAAAGAACAATTCGATTCTCTTGGAGCGGAGGAATATTTTTGGGGAGAGGGCGTCTGTGCGGTTGAATGGGCGAACCTCTTTCCGGATGAACTTCCCCATCATTCAGTCCGGGTGAAAATAAAATCAGGAGACAATGAAAATAAACGCGAGATAACAATTAGATGGGATGATAGTAAATACATTGATGATGAGATCCTTAAAAATGGCTTGCAAAACACCAAAATAGTATTATAATTATATAGCTAATTAGCTAGAAAAAGGCGGTTCCATGGATCCACTCCCACCCAGATGCACAAATAATTGTGAAAAGGAGGGTGTACAGTATTGCGGAAAATATAACAGATACCTTTGTGTGGATTGCATGGTCTGCCAGGACCCGTCAGGTTATTGTAAATTCAGGACCATGTGCCCTATTTGGGAATTCACAAAGCACCCCGAAGAGAATTTGCACAACAACCAAACTCAAGATCAATAGTTTCCTATTTATTCAAAGTTCAATTTTGCCATCTTTTCGTTTCTTGGATATGATAAAGTGCTTTATCTGATTACCGAGAGTTGAATCATGACCTGTCCTTAAGGAGGCGACGTTGGATTTCACAGATTGGAATAAACAAGATTTAATAAAGCTAATAAAGATGCATGCCCATAATTGGCTTGCCCATGATGGATGCTGGTTTCTGGCCTGTGAGGAGAAGCATGGGATTGACCAGGCAATTGAGTTGGATACCAGAAGCTGGGAGCGGTTTACCGTTGCTGAGGCAAGACGTATCATGAAGACTTTTGATATTCCAGCCAATGGCGGACTTGACGCTTTGGAAAAGGCTTTCTCTTTTCGTTTGTACGCCACTGTCAACACTCAGGAGATAAAAAGAGAAGGAAACAGGCTGACATACAAGATGGTTTCTTGTAGGGTTCAGGCTGCCAGAGAGAGAAAGAATCTTGATTTTTTCCCATGCAAACCTGTTGGGATTGTGGAGTACAGTGGTTTTGCCGGGACTATAGATCCCCGAATCAAGACTGTTTGTGTGAGCTGCCCACCTGATAAAGTT
>CAYSHR010000413.1:0-4028 GCA_964430795.1 uncultured bacterium | reverse complement strand
TTTCCATTTGCTTCTATTTTTCCTTCAAGTTTGGAAGCCGGTCCTTTGACATCTTTGTGCTTCTCTTTAAAAAACATAGTTGTGGGTTTTGACGCCGATTTGCTTCCCGCCGGCAATTTATTCATGGAAATCGGGGATTCGTTTTGCTTTATTGAAGCAGTTTTAAAAGAGGCCTTGGGAACTGTAAGCAGAACAATAAGGAGAGTGCAGGCGGCGAGCCCGACTGCCAGGGAGGTCCAAGGAGCTTGTCTGCCTGGAAAGAGGAAATCAAATGCCCTTTGCCAAACAGGTTTGAACGGATTCGTTTGCGCCAGGATTCCTTTAATCATTTCCGGGGGAGGTGAAACAGTGGGGATTTTATTCAGAAGTTTAACTGTTTTTGAGACATCGACAAGCTCTTGGGACAGCTCTTCAAATTCAGTAGAAGGCTCTTTGCCCTTCTCTATGATACGGTCAACTTCATCAGTAAGGGCGGCTTCATGCTTTTCTATGCCCGAGTTGATTTTCTCAAGCAAGTTGGCAGGTGGCCCAAGCTTTGGAAGGTCGCCCAGGAATTCCATGACTCTCTTTATCTCCCCAAGCTCCTTAGAAAGGGCAGGGTCATGAGCAAGCCGATTTTTTACATCGGCTTTCCCCCCATTGTCGAGGTTACCGTCCAGGTAATCCACGAGCAAGGAGTCAAGTTGTTCATTTTTCGCCATGGCGATTCCTAATCAGACACATTGCCGTTCGGGTTATGTGACACTAAAATGGGGCTGAAAGTTTCCATAATTGCCTTGATTTCCCCTTTTTTTGTCAATCTTTTTCACGAAACAAAAAGGACAATTTTCGTTTTAACTCAAGACGTCCTCTATGTATTCTGCTTTTAACAGTGCCAAGGGCAAGACCGGTGATTTGGGCGATCTCCTCATAGTCCAGCCCCTCAATATCCCTTAATGTCACAACGATTTTCTGTTCCTCGGACAATTCGGCAAGTTTTTCCTGGACGATTTTCTGAATTTCCGCGGAATCCAGGAGTTTGTCAGGCCCTGGCGATGGGTTGGGATATTGCTTTGTCATGGCGCCGTTTTTGCCCTCGATGGGCGCCTCTACAGACTCTGACCTGAAATACTTTCGCCTGTTTAAGTATTTTAGTCTGTTTTTGGCGTGATTTGCCGCGACCTGGTAAAGCCAGGTTGTGAAAGCCGCGTCACCCCTAAAAGTTGAGAGTTTTTGGTAAACTTTTATAAAGATATCCTGGGTAAGCTCCTGGGCTTCATCAGCCAGGCCGGTGATTCGATAAGTGAGATTATAGACCCTTCTCTGGTGGCGAACCACAAGAGCTTCAAAAGCCCCTCTGTCACCCTTGTTGAATCGGTCAACAAGCTCTTTGTCCGAATATTCTACACTGGTTTTCGCCACATAACCCCCTGTGAAAACCGACGGGAAAACCTTGCGTGTTATTTGTCTCGAAAAGCTGTTTTTTACATCTTGCCGGTTATTAATCTTATAACACAAGTTAAAAAATCCGGCTGAAAAATTATGGCTGATTGACATCTTCTACGGATTTCGTATGATGTTTTTCCCTGGTATTAAGGAGATTTTATGCGAGCTTTTGCTGTTTTGGTCATTGCCGCCCTGTTAATTACATCTGTTCCTTCGGTTGTTTTCGCGGGCGATAAAGCTGATGATTCTATGGAAACCATTTTCTTTCTGGCAAAGAACAAGGGTCCTATTCTCTGGTACATAAGGGATGAGGACAAGCGAAAGATAATGGAGAACGACATGGAGCTTATGAGACTCTACAATCAGGCTCAAAAAGCACTGAAAAGACGAAGAGCCATATCAGCGGGACTTTTTTATCCCGGCGTGGCCATCATGGGAATCGGGATTTGCGGCGGGTTGTTTCAAAACACCATCGGTCTTTACGATGACACTACAGGGCAGCAGGTTCTTATTGGCGGAACATTAATTGGGGCCGCCCTGGTCATCCCGGGCATCGTCTTTAGAGCCAGGGAAAGCAAGGCTGAGAAAGTATATAAAAGTTACATCCGTAAAAAATACGACGTAATACCCATTATGAGAAAAGATGACAACGGCAACACCTTCTATTCGTTAAATATCGCCGGGAGATTCTAAAGAGCCGGATTCCGCCTTTTGAAAAACCCTGATGGCGTAAAGCCCGAAAGAGAGGTCCATGGGGCGGTTTACATGAGATAAGTAGTTTTTAAACAGCCAGGGCTCGCTACGAAATACCGCCACTTCCCGGTAGTATTTTCCAGCAAGCAATCTCCTGGCGATTTTCCCCTTTTTCGGAAACAACTTCGGCGCGAACAGGTACTTTTTATATATTCCAAAAAGTTCAAAATCAAAAGTAATCACCCAATCAAGATCGTCAGGCAGGTGAAAGTCGTAATCTTTTTCCAGGCTTTTGATATTGGAAAAGTAGACTTTGTCCGGACCAAAATATCCTTTATCCAGAATGCTCGGAAGCCCTCTGCGATATTCGGACACCAGGGCGATACTCTCCTGTGCCGGAATATTCTTTTCCATCCAGACATTTGCCTGTGGGACGTGATTGCCTTTTGCCAGAAGCCCCAGAAAAGCTGAGGAAAATAACAGGCTGAATCCCATGACAATAGAGATAAGCACTACCAATACTGTTGGGCCTATCTTTGACCCGAATTTGGCAGCCGCGTCAATAATCGCCAAGGCTGATATAACCGAAATCATTGGCAGGATATGCAATGCGTACCTTGCCCTTGATACTGAAAAGATAAGTATGAGGAAGAAAAATGGAAGAAAGAACCCAAGCAATATTTTATCGGGACCGCGGCGTTTTATTGCGGCCCGGATAATGCCGAATATTCCCGCGGCGTAAATAGCAGCGCCAAAAGCAAATGGAAATGTGTAAAGCAGCGTATGCCAACCATCAACCATTTCAGGATAACGATAAAAAACCTCTATATATTTAATATGATCGAATTGCTTAAGAAACATGGAACTATGCTTCCATTGGGGGCCGATAGCCAGAATAAAGAAGAAAAAGAAAGCAAAATACAGCCTAAGGGAATTTTTTGAAAAAAGAGCGTTAAAGAGGCTTTTATGTTTTCCTTTTTCAAAGAGCAACAGAATGGGAATCGCCACAAAAGAGAAAAGGCCGTTTATTAAAACCCCTCCGGTAAGCCCCGCGGCCACTGCCGTGGCTATTTGGAAGGAGGATGATTTGTTTTTTATGGCCATAAAAGTAAGGTAGATGACAAGGGCCAGATAAGTTGATATCCTCAACTGGTGGGTATAAAAATGGCTTTCAGTTATGTGAATTGGGGTGACTGTGGCGATTGCCATGGCCAATAATCCGGTTTTTGAACCCCCTGCCGCCCTGCCTATGCCAAATATTAATATCAACCCCGAGACTCCCAGTAAGAGGTTCCAGAATCTAAGGGCAAGGAAGCATTTCCTAAGCTGGGCGGGATTTCTTTGGTAATATTTCATATCATTATTTAACTCACAAAAGCCCATGGCGCCGCCGACAGTAAGGACAAGCCGCCCTATAAGTAAATTGTAAATCAACGGACGGTGGGTATCCGGATCGAAGTCACCACGAAGGGGATCGAGGCTTAGAATGTACTCAAGGGTCTCCGTCTCTGTTTCGTAGAGGGAAAGCTCGAACCTCTCTTTTGGAAGCCCCCAGCCGATTCCAATGAATCTCAGAAAGAAGGCGCAAAAGATTGTAAGAGCGAAAATATATCGGTGATTTCTTTTTTGAGGGATCAATCCATTGAAGAATAGGCTTATGAAGGTTTTTTGTTTGAAATTTTCCGCCATTATTAATGCTTGTACAAAATGCGATTGTTATCCTTTATCGAAAAGACCGACCTGAATCGCCCGTCACTCAATTGCCTATACGAAACCCAATGTTATTGTCATTATAGCTCGGCTCCCCATTGCAGGTAATGAGCATACATCATTGTCCGGCAATTGTCAGCATGGCCCGGAAACTGGAGGTAATCGTTCAGTGATAAGGGTGCAAGGTTTGAGATCGGGGG
>CAYSHR010000412.1:0-4048 GCA_964430795.1 uncultured bacterium | reverse complement strand
GTCAAGAGAAAAATGAAAATATTTTCAGGACGTTTTTTTGGGAATGACGGGCAAAAAAAGACGCCCTTGGATAAGGGCGTCTTAAACGAATAATATTTCACATTAAACTATTTTTTGTATTGCGGATTCTCGAAGAGTCCCGCGGCGCCCATTCCACCTCCGATGCACATGGAGACAATGCCATATTTAAGGTTGTTGTCCATCATGTGATAGATAATCTGGGTGGAGAGTTTCGCGCCGGTGGCGCCCAAAGGATGCCCTAGAGCGATAGCGCCGCCATTTGGATTGATTTTGTCAATGTCAAGACCAAGTTCATTTTTGCAGTAAAGAGCCTGGCTGGCGAAAGCCTCATTAAGCTCGAAGACATCGATATCATCAAGGGTCAATCCCAGAGGCTTGCCGAATTTTTCCATTACTTTCGGGATAGCCAGGGCAGGGCCGATTCCCATATAGTCAGGATCAAAACCCACCACTGAGTAACCAAGAAGTTTTGCCATGGGAGTGCAGCCAAGTTCATCGGCTTTTGCTTTTTCCATTACCAGAAGAGCAGCGGCGCCGTCGGACATCTGGGAAGCGTTGGCTGCCGTAACAGTGCCGAGTTTGCCTTTTTCGTGAACAGCGGAGCCGTCCCGAAGTTTCTCAGGAGTCTTTGCTCTTGGGTTGCAAAAAGCGGAACGAAGCCTTGCGATTCCCTCTACCGTAGAGGCTCTTGGGCCTTCATCAACTTCAAATGTGAAATCAATTTTATTGCCCTTGCCGTCAAACCTATAGGCGGGCAGGGGAACGATCTGCTCCTTGAACGCGCCGGTTTCATTGGCCTTGATGGCTTTGGCGTTTGACGCTACAGCGAATTCATCCTGTTCGAGTCTGGTAATGCCGTATTTCATAGCCACGTTTTCCGCGGTCTCGCCCATGCCCACATAAGCCTGGGGAAAGGTCTCGGCCATTTTTATATTGGGGACAATCTTGTTGCCGCCCATGGGAATCATGGTCATGGTTTCTGTTCCACCGGCAAGACCGATATCAATGGCGCCGGCCATAATATCAGTGCATACATTCCAGATTGCCTGAAGCCCGGAGCAACAATAACGATTAATAGTCATGGCTGGAATTTCATCAGGGAGGTCGGCGCAATGAATGGCTTGCCTGGCTACATTCATTCCCTGTTCAGCCTCGGGCATGGCGCATCCCAGAATGCATTCCTCAATTATTTTGGGATCTATACCGGCACGTTTCACTACCTCTTTGAGTACTGCGCCACCCATATCGTCAGGGCGGACATGTACAAGGGATCCTCTATTGGCTTTCCCTACCGCTGTTCTGCAAGCGGAAACGATTACTGGATCTCTCATCTGTTTTCTCCTTCTCTTGCGGTCTAGTTGCGCAGCGGTTTGCCGAATTGAACCATATGGAAAATCCGCTCCTGAGATTTGGGTTCGGCAAGAAGATTCATAAAGTTGTCAATTTCCATGTCGAGGAGTTCCTGCTCGCTTATGGTCTGCCACTCCGCTCTGTCTCCGCCGGCTATTATTGGAGCAATCTGGGCAGAGACTGTACGATCATGGGGTGTAGCCCAACCGGCGCGGAACATTCCCTCAACCGCGATCTTAAAAGCTGCTTCCGTATTCTGACCGGCAATGGGGATTTCCATATCAGGCTCGCCGGGATCAAATGGGCCGGCTGCCATTCCAAGGGCGACCTCTTTTGCTTTGAAAATACGATAATCGGCATTTGGAACCATTATATCGGTCTTACGAAGGATATTAAAATCCTTGCCTTCTTTAAATCCGACAGCGACTTTGGCGGTGGCGATATTCTCAAAAGCCTTTTGCGCAAAGGGCAGCAGAGGCGGCTTTACTCCAGGAGGCAGGCCCTCAACACTGCGCAGAACAAATTCCTTTGTTCCACCACCGGCAGGGAGCAGTCCAACGCCAACTTCAACAAGGCCGATATAGGTTTCCGCGGCGCCTACCACTTTGTGGGCATGAAGGCAGATTTCGCAACCACCGCCAAGAGCCATTCCCGCGGGAGCGGCGACTATAGGATGCTTGCAATATTTCATCCTCATGTTGGCGTCCTGGAAGGCTTTGACCATCTGGCGAACCAGGGCGTCGCCATCGTCCTGATTGAACAGGGCCATGATAGCCACGATGTTCGCGCCGACAGAGAAGTTTGTACCATGGTTGGCAAGAATGCCGGCCTTGAAAGTGCCGTCCTCAAGGGAGTCCACAAATTTGTTTATGCCGTCCACAATTTCATTGTCAATGGAGTTCATCTTGGTGTGGAACTCGAGGCAGACAACGCCATCGTCCAGATTCCAGAGAGTAGCGCCGCCATTTTCCCAGAATTTCTTATCTTCCCCAAGTTCGTCAAGGCGAATGATCTTATCATCAACGGACATCTCCTTGTATCCGCCGTTAACAAGGTCCCAGTAGAATTTCTTGCCGTCTTCTGTTTTATAAAAAGATTCAACTCCCGAATCGAGCATCTTCTTGATGTTCTCGGGTATCTCTCTGCCTTCCTCTTCCATCTTTTTGACGCTTTGGGCGACTCCAATGTCATCCCAGCCCATAAAAGGACCGCCCTTGAAGTTAAATCCCCACATCATACCCCTGTCGATTTCCACAATGCTGTCGGCAATTTCAGGGATCATTTTAGCGGAATAAATAAGGCTTTCTGAAAGAATCTTCCACGCGAATTTTCCGCCCCTGTCATCTGCGTAGACCAGAGCTTTGAGACCACCCTTTTTCGCGGCTTTAAGTGAATCGTATTTAAATTTTTCAACCGGAACGTAATCCATGGTCTTAAAATCAAGAACAAGCTTTTCTCTCTTGGGTCCTTTTTTATAAAAGCCACCCTTGGTTTTGATTCCCAACCAGTTCTTCTCCACCATGGCGGCCATAAAGGCGGGAGGCTTGAAAGTCTCAAGCTCGGGATCGTCAGGGCAGTTGTTATAAACTGTTTCCGCCACATGCTTGAGAGTGTCCAGACCCACAAGGTCAGCGGTTTTAAAAGAGGCGGTGGCCGGCCTGCCCATGGGCTTACCGGCGATGGCGTCAACTTCGTCGATCCTGTAATCCAACTCTTCCATAAGTTTCATGGTGTACATCATGCCATGAACGCCAACTCGGTTGGCTATGAAGTTGGCAGTATCTTTTGCCCAGATAACTCCTTTTCCAAGAGTGTCGGAGCAGAAATCCGCCATGAAATCAAGAATCTCAGGATTGGTGTCAGGGTGAGGTATTATCTCCAGAAGTTTCATAAAACGTACCGGATTAAAGAAGTGGGTCCCTAAAAAGTGCTTTTTAAAATCATCGGAACAATCCTCAGACATGGCTTTGATGGAAAGCCCCGAGGTGTTTGTTGAAATTATCGAGCCGGGCTTGCGGTGTTTTTCGATTTTGGCAAGTACATTTTTCTTTATGTCCATCCTCTCAACAACAACTTCGATTATCCAGTCGCAATCGGAGATGGACTCAAAATCGTCATCAAAGTTGCCGATCTCGATATCATCGGCGTCTTTTTTGGAATAGAGAGCTGAAGCGGGTGGTTTCCACTTCAGGGCTGCCTTTTTGGCGGCAAGACCTAACTTGTTCCGTACCGACTTGTCGGTATCCCGCTTTGCCATCTCTTTTTTGTTCAGCATGTTGTCAAATGGGACGATGTCGAGCATGCGGACTTTTATCCCGCATCCCGCCAAATGGCCGGCGATGGCCATGCCCATGACCCCCGAACCGAGAACGGCTGCTTTTTTGATTTCTCTAGCCATTCGCAATTACCTCCTTAAATTGTGCGGATATTGGCGTCTGAATATTGATACGAACCTGGTGAAAAAAACCAAGCCATAACAATTTGACGTTGTGAAAATTGGCATATTACCTATCGCCCTGTATTTTACAAGGTCTATGAATGAGGATTCATTCAATACCAGAATTAGAACATAGTGGCAAGGAATATTTTCAGATGTTTGTAATTGTTCAGTTACAAGCCCCGGTTCCCGGTTAATAAAATAAAAAGAGCACCAAGTGTTTGGATATAGTAGAATTGT
>CAYSHR010000411.1:0-4053 GCA_964430795.1 uncultured bacterium | reverse complement strand
GTTCGCGTCTTGCAGCACGGCTGTAAATTTTGCGGAATGAGACCAATGCACCCGGGAATCGGATTCTGCGGTCATAATGAAAGTCGGTGGATATTTTACACCAGGCAGTACCTGGTGATATGGAGAATATGCCCAGAGATAGCCGGTCTGATTCGGATTGTCAGAGCTTCCGTATTCGGAAATCCAAAGTTCTCCCGGTGGAAATTTGTGGTATCTGATCATATCGTAAAGCCCCACCTGCCCTATGGCGCAACCGAAAAGATGGGGGTTTTGGGTAATCATGGCGCCCACAAGGAGTCCGCCGTTTGAGCCGCCACGAATGGCGAGCTTTTCAGGTCTTGTGTAACCTTTACGGATGAGAAACCGCATGGCGTACTCGAAATCGGAAAAGACCTGAAACTTGTTTTGTTCCATTCCGGCTTTGTGCCATTTTTCGCCAAACTCTCCTCCCCCTCTGATTCCTGCTACCGCGAACACTCCACCTCTCTCAATCCAGAACAGATTGGTTCTTGAAAAATAGGCTCCCCGCTCAATTCCAAATCCGCCATAGCCATATAGCAGAGTTGGATTGGCGCCATCCAGGGCAATTTCATTTTTATGCACCAGAAACATGGGGACTAGGGTTCCATCATAGGAAGGAAATTCGACATACTTTATTGTGAAATCATCAGGGTTAAAGCGCCCTCCTGTGGGAGTCATAACAAGGGGTTTTGCTCTATCTTCCTTCTCATTCTCGACAAAAAACAGGCTGTTTGGGAAGAGAAATGAGGAATAGCCAAAGACAACTCTTTTGGAACTGGTTTGGCCGGTGACATCCCTGACAGTACCGAGGGCGGGTAATTTTATTTCTCTCTCATCTTTACCATCAAAGCCAAAAGAAAAGAGTCTGGACACGACCTTTATTTTGTAAAGGGCGACGATTCTGTTTTTCGCGAGTACGTAGTCGCTCAAAACCCCATCTCTCTCGGGCAGAATATCCAACCAGTTTTCAGGTGAGGGGTTTGAAATTTCAATATTTACAAGTTTCCACATTGGGGCGTTATAAGTTGTCTTTGCCCATAATATTCCATTGCGAACATCAGAACCGTGGACTTCTCCTTTCAAACTTTGGGCGATGGTAATAAACTTTCCCGATTTTCTATCAAGAAGGTAACAGTCCGATGATGTTGTCCAGTCCGATACATTTAGAATCAGGTACAAGTCGTCAGAGGAAAGAACAATATCGATCCAATCGGTCTTCGCTACCTGTTTTCCAAAGATATATTTATCATCTTTTGAGTTTTCGCCGAGTTTGTGAAAGTGGACTCGACGGTTATACATGACGCCTTTGGGGTAGACGGTGTAATAGAAACCTGAATCATCATGGAGCCAGGCTATTGAACAGTGAGGAGTTTCTTTTATCTCATCGTTGAGAAATTTCCCTGTCGAGATGTCGATTATCTTTAAAGTGCTTCTTTCGTCGCCGTCCTTTGAAAGGCCAAGGGCTACCAGTTTTCCAGAAGGAGAAGGATAGAACCAGTCCATGGCGGTTTTGCCGGATTTGTCCAGTTTCGCAAGGTCCAACACTACCTTTTCAACGCCATTTTCCATAACCAAAAGAGAAGGTTGCTCAGCGTTTTTCTCCAGTTTTTCAAAGAAAACCATGCCCGCGGCCATTTTGGGATCTGAGACATAGCCGATTTCAAAAAGCTCTTTAACCCTCTCTTCCAATCCTGGAATATTTACAGAATCAAGATACTTTTCCGTGCGTTCATTTTGAGAATCAAGCCAGAGCGTGGCGGTTTCGAGATTTTCGAGATTTCTGAAAGGATCCGAAATTTCAAAATTATTGATGGTCTCCATGAGAGCTGTTTTGATCCGGGGTGTTTCTTCGGCAAAAACCTGATGAGGAAAAATTATTGATATGAAAATGAATAACGCGGTTAAAGAAAGCCCAATATTCCTATTCATCATTCCTCCAGTTGTGAAATTGGAATTGAATAAAAATCCCGGATTCCGCTATCAGAATCCGGGATAATAATCACAATATGATCACAGTTTTCAGTTTTCCATCCTGTGGACCTCAATACGGCGATTTCTTTCGCGCCCGTCTCTTGTATTATTTGAGGCGATTGGGTTGGCCGGACCATAACCAGCCGCTGAAATATTCTCACTGGGAACCCCCTGCATGACCAGGAAATTCCTTACCGCCTCAGCCCTCTGTTGGGACAAACTGATATTTCTGGAAGAGGAACCCCGGGCATCAGTGTAGCCCCTGATCTCCACCCTGATTCCCTTTGCCTTTTTAAGAGTGTTGGCCAGGTTAATAAGTATGGGATAAGATCCGGGCTGAAGGTCCGAACGGCCTGATTTAAAGGTTACTCCATGAAGAATCTGGCTTTTCGGTATGGGAATTTCATCAGGACAGCCATCCTCATCCTGGTAGCCATTTTCAACTTCAGCCTCATTTGGGCATTTGTCCTTTTCATCCAGAATTTTGTCATTGTCATTGTCCCTGTCCGGACAACCATCATTGTCCTGGAAACCGTCCATGTCCTCTTTTTCCTTTGGACATTTATCCTCAGCGTTTTTAATGCCATCCTCGTCAGCGTCCTCTACCCAGCCCGCGACTTCATATCCCGAAGGTTTGAGTTTCCAGATATCCCAATTGCCGCTGCGGTTGGAATGGAAGTAGATAAATCCATCGCGACCCCAGGAGGGACCGCCATCAAACTTCTCGTGAGTGGTAAGCTGTGTAAGCCTTGTGCCATCGGTTTTCATTTTCCACAGATTCCAGTTTTTATGCACATTGGAAACAAAGGCGACATATTCGCCATCGGGGCTCCAGGTAGGTTCAATGTCCACGTCTGTGCGGGTAGTTAGTTGTTGAAGACCGCTTCCGTCAGGTTTTATAATGTAAATGTTATAATCGCCGGCTATATTGGAAGCAAAAGCGATTCTTGTTCCATCCGGACTCCACGAGGGATTCAGACCTCTTATGAGCTGAGTCAGCCCGGAACCATCAACATTAATGATCCAGATGTAAGGCATCTTATCCTCGCGCTTGAATTTTCTCCAGCGCTCGCCATCATCTTCCATCTTTATGTCTTTGCCCTTGTCAACTCCATTGAATACTATTATGTTGCCTTGAGGGTTGCAGTTTGGATTGAAATCCACTGTTTTTCCCCGACTGAGTTTGGTCTCGCCGCCGGCAACCAGAGATTTTATCCAAAGACCCCGTTTATCAAATCGATATGAATCGAAGATAATCCCATTCTGATCATTCATCCAGGAAGGATTGTTGTCATCGGCTTTATCAGTGGTCATTCGTGCGGCCTGACCGGTATAATCCACCACCATAATCTCAAAGTTGGAACCGTATCCATTCAGGGTTTTCTTCTCCGATTCAAAGGCCACCATTCTTCCATCAGGCGCCACTGCCGGATAAATATCAATATCCTTATCTTTCGTGATGGTTGTAAGGCCGGTTATTGCGGCGGTCTGGGCATCAGGCATACTGTAAACACCAATCCCCACAATAAGCAACACCGTAAAAACTAAAACCAATCTCTTTAAATCCATACTAATATCTCCTTTTGGACAAAATGAGCGTAATTGCAATCATCGAGATTCATGTAATTACTACTCTACAGCCTATCCCCTTGTCAAGAAACAACTTCAAGGCGCACCATTGAAAAAAATAAAAAAATTCATGCCTGTTTTAGTTCTTTAATTTCAAGTAAACTTTTATCTCCTTTCAAGTGTCGCAAGAAAGAATGCTATCCATTCTTGACTTGAAGTCAACCCTTTGGTATGTATTCGAACTATCTTGTACTTTTATTCAGGAGCGTTCAATGAACGGAAAAAGACTTCTCATTGCTTTTATCAGTATACTGTTCCTTTCCAGCGTGCTGGGAGCTTCCATATATGCCGCGGTCAAGGGAGAGCTCTATTTGATGACTGAAAGACAAACGTTGACCAAGCGGGCGGGTATTCCATGCAAAGTTGGCGATGAATCATCCTGCAATAGAAATTTTACTTGTAAAACCGGTGATGTGGCCAGGGGAATTACTC
>CAYSHR010000410.1:0-4061 GCA_964430795.1 uncultured bacterium | reverse complement strand
CTTTTGGGTCAAAAAAGCCATCAAGATGAATTTGTGAATTGAGGGAAAACTGAAACTGGACCGGTTGTTGATTGTCGAGCCTGAGATTATAAGGCTCGTCAGACCCGATTATTTCCGTGAAGGTCGTGGTTGCTTCATCCAATACACCCATTTTTCGCAAAACGCCAAAGTGAAGGGCGTTAATGGCGCTGAATGTGTCAACTGCCATATTTGTTGCTGAATCTATGAATTTCTCAAACATTATTTCTTCCTCCAGGCGCCTTTACAATGGCTTTAAATAAAACCATTTCTCATAATTTGTGGGCACAATATATGAAGCTTTTTTATACCTGTCAAGGCGGGAACAGTACTCAATGAAAAATTCTTTTGGTAAAAGGGTTCCTGGATAAAGAAAGGGCCATTATTGAAAAGCACTTCTATTGAATGTTGGCAATCGGTAATCACCATGTTATATAGAACCATCATATAGTGGGTATTCAGTTAAAAATCCGACGAGAGATTATTTCGTCATATGAATATTTGCTCAATAAGCCCGAAAGGAAGGCACTGAACATTCATGGAAAAAGCCAACCCCATACCCAAGCTCAATTATATTGTTCTTTTTGTTGTAGCGACAGTCACCCTGGGTCTTGAGATTCTGCTTACCAGGGTTTTTTCGGTTGTCCTTTTTTCAAGCCATTCCTTTATGGCCATCTCTCTGGCTCTGCTTGGAACAGGCGCCGGCGCGATTCTGGCCTATCTGGGAAAAACCCTTGGCAAAGATAGACTTAAAACCCGAATGCTCATCGCCCTTGTTGTTATGGCCATCCTGGTGACTGTATCTTTTTTCTCTCTATTGCAGATCGAGTTCGTCCCCATGGATGTTCCGGCGCCGGGGTATGACGGCAAGCTCATGAAGGACCTTTCATATAAAAAACAGCTAATGGTTTTTGAGAGTCATCCTGAAGTCTTCTCTTCATGGAAGTTATACCTTGCCCTGCCTTTGGCCTTTTTGCCTTTCCTGATCGCCGGATATCTGCAAGCTATTATATTTCGCGGGGCGCCCAAAAAATTTGGAAAGCTCTACGGCATCGATCTTATCGGCGCTACTTTCGGCTCCCTTACCATACCCATGCTTCTTTATCCATTAGGCTTGATGGGCACCATTGGAGTTATTACATTCCTTGTTGTAACCCCTGTTGTTTATTTCTTTATCACAGATAGTAAAAGATGGCCGGTATTGGCGGGTATCTGTTTGCCCATGGTGGTTTTTATTGTTCTTGCCACAAGCGGCGCCTTTCGGGTTCAGCATACCGCCGGCTTTTATGAAGAGAAATTGATGCGGGAATACTGGTCGCCCTTTGCCAGAGTCGCCCTCCTGAAATATCGAAACCGTGATACATACGTAATAGATAATTCCTCCAGAACCTATTACGCGAGGGATAGAGAGAGTGATGTCAAAAGATACGAAAACAGCCTTTACAATATTCCTTTTAGACTGAAAAAAGGGGGGAAGGTGCTCATTATCGCGTCAGGTGGCGGGCAGGAAGTCATGATGGCATCCCGAGCCGGCATGGAGCGCATCGACGCGGTTGAGATCGCCGGCCCTATTGTGAGAGACATTGTTAACAGAAGAAAAAACGACAAGGGCAATCCCTACCTTCTACCAAATGTCCATTATCATATCGCCGATGGGCGGTCGATTTCCATGCGAGCCAAATTTAAGTATGACGTAATTGAAATGCTGGAAGTGAACTGCTGGACCCTGGCTGGGCAGATTTCACAGGCATGGTCTCCCTATTTTGTTTTTACCCAGGAGGCCTTTTCCGAATATATGGACCACCTAAAAGATGACGGCCTCCTTGTCTACACCATCTTTTCCGGCAGCGCCAATCCAGTTGGAGGCAAAAGCGGCAGGCGTTTTCGCAGCGTAATCGCTGGGTTAAAGCAATTCGGCATTAAAAACCCTGAAGACCATATTATTATATTGTCCAGGAACTATTCCTATGGTTACAGGAACGCGGTCTTCGCGAAAAAGACTCCTTTTACGGCAAGGGAAATTGAAACCATAATGAAGGAGGCGGGCAAGTTAAAAAAATTCAAAAAAGATGATGTAAAGTTTATTAAATCTATGGCGGCCAAGCTTGAGAATGGGGAAACTCTTTCAAATAAGGAAGAGAAGTCCCTAAAAAGAACCGCCGCGAAAAACCTTCCTGTTTTTATGTCTCGGTTTCCCGCGTTAAAAGAATTTGTCGTGGACAACCAGAAATCCATTATGAAGAGGGCAAACAGGTCCGAGGTGGATGTCAGGGTGCTTTTTCCAAACCTGAAAAAGTTAAAGATCAAACCTGATCCGGCACCGGGGACCAGGCTTCAACCCGTCACCAAGTATCTGCAAAGAATAATGAAGATGTGTAAAGAGACCAAGCCGATAATCGGCCTTTTCGAGACCATGGGCATCACCGAATATATAGAGGAGCCGATTAACGACGACAGACCCTATCTTACAGGCTCGGGCTTGAGAGAGTCGGCACCATTTTGGGAAAAGCCCCTTGGCGAGCTGTACAAAAAGTTATTGAAGATTATCAGCGCCCTTACTCTCCTGTTTGTGATCATTCCCTTTGTTGTCAGGCGCCCTGGAGGTAAAGGCACTGAAAAGGTGCGAATAAAACTGAGGCTTCTGTTGATTCTGATCTTAACGGGATTCGGGTTTATGTTTATTGAAATGGCCGGCATTTACAAATTTCAGCTTTATCTTCACCACCCAACTATGGCCATGATTCTGATTCTCTCTTCCATGATTCTCGGAGCGGGATTCGGCAGCATCCACTCTGGAAAATCAAGCCAGGATAAAAAAGAGGCGGGAGTGGCCTTTTATTCCGCTATCGCGGTGGTGGCCGCTGTGCTTCTTCTTGTCGCGCTGCCCTTTTTAGGGCATAAACTCATGTTACTTCTGCCCATGCCTCTTTTGATGGCTCTGGTCTTCACGGTTTTTTGCGCCATCGGTTTCATCCTCGGGCATATTGTGCCCCTTTCCATAGCCGCTTATACGGATGGGCAGGAAAACCTCATGGCCTGGTGCTGGGCAATTACCGTTACCGGGTCTGTTTTCGGAACGGTGCTTGCTTCCATACTCTCAAGGGAATACGGAATGTTCCTGGTAGCCATGTTGGGAATAGCCGCTTATTCGCTGGTCGCTCTGGTCAGCTTTGCCGGGAAGTTCCTGCCGACTAAATCCGGGGCAGGATCAAATGGATAATGAGAAGGAAGCCCAAAGGCAAACAGGTATAAGAAAATACCTTGGTGTAACCATCGGCCCTGTGCGGGTTACTGTTATTGTCGCCGTTTCCTTTTCGATTCTATTAACCCTCTTCCTCATCTTTTCAAAAGGCAAAATGGCGCCATACTCTTTTGGGGCCGCCGCCTGCCTTCTTGGTGGATTGTGGGTGGTTCTCAGAAGGGCAACCGGCGCGAGAAACAGATTTGAGAGACTGGTTTTCGCTTTTGCCGTAGCCATTCTCCTTGTCACTGTTTTTCATCAGAATCATTGGGACAGAACCCTTGGCCTTTACCAGAATACCCGCATTCGCGCCTGGAATATGTACCACTATTATATTGGGTCAAAATATTTTAACGAGCTTGGTTATGACCAGCTCTATATTCAAACCGTAATCGCGGATCGGGAAAACAAAAACCAGAGGCTTACCAAGGTCAAAACAATCAGGGACCTTAATGATTATAGAAAAAAGAAGTTGAAGCATCTGGTGCCTGAAAAAAGGAGCGATAAGTGGACCGATAAGAGATGGACCGAGTTTAAAGGGGACCTGGCGGTTTTTTTTCCAAGAGCCGGTAAAAAAACATGGAAATCAATTTTGCGGGACCGGGGGTATAATCCAACGCCCTTCTGGAACACCGTGGGAAACGCCGTCAGCCGGAGTCTTGATATAACCAAAAACAACCAGCTTCTTTTTGCCACATCCATTGACCTTGCTCTTTACGCGGTCATGATCGGCTGTATTATCTGGGCTTTCGGGATTGAAGCCGCCCTTCTTTTGTTTTTGGCTTTTCTTCTTATGCCCTTT
>CAYSHR010000409.1:0-4071 GCA_964430795.1 uncultured bacterium | reverse complement strand
TGAAAAATATCAGTAATTTGATCTGCCTATCAGATATTTGATTGGAAAGGTCACTTTTGGCTAAAACGAAAAGGGGTTAACGACATGATATTGCCCAGGTTCGCAAATCCTTTTTTCCTGGGCATGCATCTTGCTTTTGTTTGAAACGAGCATTGTAGGATATTAATAAAATCGTATAGGGAGGGAAAAATGAGTCTGGGTCTTTCTGTTTCCAAAAAAGTTATTTTGACAAGCGTTATGTTTTTACTTTCATTGATGATCATTCCTTCTTCGGCGTTTGGTGGAGGGGCGCCCTCTGCTGGACTTGCGGAATGCATAGACTGCGCTGATCTTGAAAGCCACATTAAAACCATCGCCATTGAAAGAATGGAAAAGCTGGTTGACAAGAAAAATGACTGGGATGACTTTCATAATCCCGACGATGACGATTACGATGGTGGCGGCGGCGGCAATAACGGGGGCAACGATCATGACAATGGCGACAGCGACAATGACGATGATCACCGGGGAAAACAAGGCAAGGGCGCTGGTGGTAACGGAGGCGGTAATTATTGCGGTGGATGTTTTAGCTGTAGTGGATCCGCGGGCGACGACGATGATGATGGCGGCGATGATGACAACGCCGACGATGATGATGTTGCGGATGACGACGATTATGGAGACGATGACGATTATTTTGACGACGATTCAGCGGATGACGATGATTATTTTGATGATGATTCAGCGGATGACGATGATGGTGATAGCCAGAATCATAGCGATACCAATGTTCAGGAAGCCGGCGTTGATGAGGATGATATAATCAAAACCGACGGTGAGTTCCTCTACCTCGCGTCAGGTGGGTTTCTCATAATTTTTGACGTCAACCCACCACAGGAACCAAGAGAACTCGGGCGAGTGGACATAGAAGGAATAGTAACTGGAATGTATCTATATAAAGAGCTCGCCGTAATCTTTTCAAACCTAGACGGATACGGCATTCCTTCGGATTTTTGGGATGACGCCGGCGATAAGGGACTTGCCCCGTCTGTTTCCAAGATAACCATGGTGAATATCGCGAGAAAATTTAACCCGGTAATTTATCGCGAGACATACTATGAAGGAAAGATAATTGACACCAGAAGAATCGCCGACAAGATGCACGTTGTGATAAACGGCGAAAAATCAGGGCCGGAACTCCAATATCGACTGAGTGGATCTTATCACCTTGAAGAGGCATTTATTGCCGCCATAGAGGAGCTAAAGAGAAAGAACAGGGAAAAAATTGAGAACTCCACATTGGATCAATGGCTGGGAAGGCAGCATGACATTAGACACATGTTTACCAGGCCGATGGTTAACAAGCAATTTATTACTCCTTGCGATGGTCATTTTCACCCCAGTGAAGACCGGGGAGTATCAATACTGACAGTACTTACTTACGGCCTTGACGAAAATCCCGTTGAAACCGAGTCGGTTTCAATAATGGGTGACGGCCTTATCCTGTACGCCAGCCACGAATATCTCTATCTTACCGACAACATTCTTTCCGCCAGAGAATTCTGGATGGACAGCCCCGAGGATTTTCCGCCTCAAAGCCAAATTCATGTTTTTGACATCCACACCGCTCCCGGTACGGCAATCTATACTTCTTCCCAGGAGGTGCCCGGCTTTGTCTTAAATCAGTTTTCAATGAGCGAGTTTGATGGATATTTCAGGGTCGCCACAACCTCGGGATTTGATTACTGGAGCAGTTCAAGCGGTGTTTACGTATTTAAACAGGAAGACGGCGTACTTGCTGTTACAGGAGCAATAGAGGGCATAGCCTTTACAGAAGAGCTCTACGCCGCGCGTTTTATTCGTGATAAAGGGTACCTTGTCACCTATCCGATTCCAATGCCTGAAGAAGATGAGTTTGACCCCCTGTTTACCGTAAATCTCTCTGATCCCTATAATCCGGTTCTTGCCGGCGAATTGGAAGTGCCTGGATTTTCCACCTATATTCATCCCATGGGCGAACACCATCTTTTAACCATCGGTGAAGGAGGAGATTGGGTGGAAGCCCATGGAGGGGTTGCCATGTCTATCTTTGACGTAACTGATTTTGGCCGCCCAAGGAGAATACATTTCACTGACCTGGGATCGTGGGGCGTCAGTTCGGAAGCCAAATTCGAGCACCACGCTTTCTTATATTATACTCCCGAAGATCTTCTTGCCATTCCCCTTGTCATGGAGGCTCACGGAGAAGAAGGGACCCCGTTTTCAGGGATATTCGCCTTCAGAGCCACAGTGGTTAATGGATTTGAGTTGCAGGCTGAAATCGAGCACTCCCTTTTTGAAGGAGAAGAGGGCAGCGATGAATACCTCTCCTTGTCAAAGCCCAGAAGGTCCGCTGTAATCGGCGACTATCTATATACCATAAGCGACCTTGGAATGGTTGTTTCAAAACTGTGGGACTGGAGCATCGAGGCATCCTTTGACCTTCCATGGCAAAAGTATTAGCTCCTCTTCGGGAATGTCCGAAAAGCCCTCGCCGAAAGGCGAGGGTTGATCTTCTTCAATAGGGTCCGGCCATAATGTTGACAAAATAATCCAATTCAACCATGCTCGCCACATAATGATTTTCTTGCCGGATGTTTTTTTTGTAAGGGCTAGGGACATCATTGGGAAGATGGAAGAATCGAAAGAACAATGAACCAAATGGAAAGCGGCAGGTCCGAGTCTACTTTTCCAAGGCTGTTGATTCTTTTGTTATTCCTTATTGCCATTGGCCTCGCCTGCTTTGTACAGATTCACGACAGCGATATTTTCTGGCATCTGGCCGCTGGAAAAGAGATAATCGCTCAAGGGCATACGGCGTTTCCCAATGAGTTCAACAACACTTCCGACGGACAGGTTTTCTATAACGGAAGTTGGTTTTTCGATATTTTTTCTTATGCCCTTTCTCTATTTGACCCCTCCGGGCTTTCCGGTCTGGTGGCGGCCAGATCTATATTGTTCGCCCTGATCTACCTCTTGTTGTTGTGGGCTCTAACAAAAAGAGGCACGCCCTTTTCGTTGGCAATCTGTATTCTTCTGCTCTCATTTACCGCAATCTCGTTTCGGCTATATTATCGAAATTTTCTATTCTCCTATCTATTTGCCGCGATAATCGGGGCGGAACTTTTTTTGAACTATCATCGGGATAAACCCGCAAAACGCATACTTTGGATTTTGCCCCTGGTCATGATTTTCTGGAGCAACATCCACGCCATGTGCCTGTTTGGATTGGTGATCATCGGCGCCGCCTTTTTCGCGGAAATCCTTCGCCTGCTCCTGTTTTCGGAAAAAGCGAGGGTTTATTACACCGGAATGCTGTTTGCTTGCCTGATACTGGCTTTCCTTGGATCTTTAGTATCTCCCTATCCGGGAAATTATCTGATGCGGGTCTTCTACTCCATGGAATATTCCTCCCTTTTGATCGCCACTGATCAGGTAAAGCCGGTGTTCGGACTTCACAAGGCATATTATGCCGCGTTAATCGTGGGTGTTTTGGGATTGCCTTTTGCTTTATGGAAAAAGCGCTTGTTCACTATAATGCTCTTTCTTGGTTTTGGCGTCATGAGCCTGGCCAAGGTTAGATTTGTCGGCATTTTTGCCATTGCTTTTCCTTTTTATTTTGCCGATGTGGCCGCCGGCCTTCCTTCATGGGATAAAATCAAACCCTTGCTCCAAACCAGATGGGCTCAGGCCGCGGCGGTGATTCCAATTTTCCTCATGGTCTGGTTTTTTGTTTTTCATGACCAAGATAGAGGGGCGGGAATCAATTGCCATACCCTGCCTTGCGGCGCGGCGGAATTTGTCGCGGAGCAAAAACCCCCAGGGCCAATGTACAACAACCTGGGAATGGGAGGCTATCTCTTATGGCGTCTTTACCCCGAATATAAAGTATTCTGGGATGGCAGGTACGAAGCTCAGGCCCATCTGTTTCGAGGGCTTCCCAGGAATAATTTCCCCGCTTTTCTTTTAGAAAACAAATTTAGTTTTGCCCTTGTGCCAAACCCGATAAAGAGCCTCAATGGCGCGCCGTTGTTGTCTATTGAAAAGCATATC
>CAYSHR010000408.1:0-4088 GCA_964430795.1 uncultured bacterium | reverse complement strand
ATCGCAGGCCGTATAAAAAATCGCCTTTTTGCGCGGTAATGTAAAGCCTGTTAATCGCGGCCCAGAACTGCTCGTCTTTATCACTAGCGGTCTGGTCATAGAGGATTTTCAGGTTCTGATCAATAATCACCGATTCACTCAAGGGCGTAATAAACTCAAAGGCAAAGCTATCACCCGCTAAAAAAAAGACCATGGATAGAATAGCTAAAAAGAAAATTGCTTTTTTCATAGGCGCCTTATTTGGCAAGAAGTTGTTGGATTTTCTCCTCAAGAACTTTTTCGTCCCCAGCGGAAAAACCTGTTTTTATATAGGATATTTTCTTGTCTTTTCCAATCAGGATTGTATATGGAAAAGCGGCGCCCGGATTATAAGTCGCGGTGACCTTTGTGGACGAATCAAAAAGCACCGGGTATGTTAGGCGTTTCTGGCGCACAATGGTTTTGGCCTTGGCCAGGCCCGCGGGCTCATCAGCGTTGATGCTTATCACAAGGAGCCCTTTTGACTTGTACTTTTTATACAGCTTTTCAAGCTGGGGCATCTCCACCATGCAGGGCTTGCACCAGCTCATCCAGAAACTCATAACAATGACCTTATCCCCAAGATGATCGCCAATACGAAAATCCTTGTTCTTCATGTCTTTAAGGGTGAAGTTTGTCGCTGGCTCTCCCAAAGCAAAAACGGCGCCGGCAAAAAGAAGAGTTAACGAAAGGGCAACCAAAATTATCTTTCTCATCCTGCCTCCATAAATCAAACATTGAGGCAAAAAGATAGCATTGAGAAGTTTAGAGGTCAATTTGTTAAACTCACGATTCCCAAATATGTTTCTTTTTTCAGAAATAATAGGGCTAAAGATAATGTTATTTTTCACTTGCGCCCCCCCTTACCAATTTTGATACTATGTTTCAGCAGTTGTTAAAAATATCTTTTGAAAAATTATATTCTTTTTGAAGTAATCAGGGCACGGCATGCGGCGCCCCTACCGGCTGGCGTTGGGCACGGCATGCGGCGCCCCTACCGGCTGGCGTTGGGCACGGCATGCGGCGCCCCTACCGGCTGGCGTTGGGCACGGCATGCGGTGTGCCTACAGAAAAATTATAAAGACGCTCTTATCTTAGCGCCGTTCGGTCATCTCCCCCGATCTCAAAACACGCTGTCGAAAACCGACCGATTTCAAATAACCAAAACCAGAGTTTGACATTCTCCTTTTTCATTTATAAAATCCGCGTCATGTAATCCAAGTCAAAAGAGAAGCTGATTTATGAGTGAGCAGAAAGACAAAAGCCCTTCTAATGAACAAGGTTTTTTAATAAAGCTGACATCTCCTGTTGTGGAATTTGTAAAGGGTTTGACTTACAGAGACTACCTTGCCCTTATTTTGGCGATCCTGGTCGGCATATTGGGAATATATATTTTTAAGGGAATCCGGTTTTACAGGCTCAAGATGTGGCTTTCGATGATCGCCATGGCGTTATTAATAATCGCGTGGATTATTGACCGAGTTCCAAAGTTAAAATGGGCAAAGGTCTTTGCCACCGCCCTTATCGCCGCCTTGACCCTTACCTCCGTTGTGCTTATTACAAAAGGAAAATTTGAAAAAGTAATTAAAAAATCCAAGGGAAAAAGGGTTATCTCGAAAAATATCGGCCTTGTAAGAACCCTTCACGCCTGGAATATGTTTCATTATATGATCAACTCAAAATACTTTGATGAATTGGGGTATTTTAATCTCTACAAGGCCGCGATTCTTTCTGATAGAGAAGAGGGCGGGCGGAAATATTTTGTTAACGCGCCTTATATTCGGGATATGCACACCTATAAGTTTGTGCCCTTGCAACCGGCTTTGGAGCAAGCCCTGGAAGAGAACATTAAAGGGCTTTTTACGGAATCGAGATGGGAGGAGTTCAAAAATGACATTGTCGTTTTACAAAAATTCCGACCAAAACATAAATGGCACGGTCCTATCGCCGACAGGGGATTCAACCCTTCTCCGGCGTGGCTTGCCCTGCACTACCCTCTACTAAACAGCATTGAAATATCAAGGCCGAAAGTTCTCAAAGTTCTGGCAACGATTCAGGTCTATCTTTTTATTCTGGCTTTTCTTTTCGCCCTGTGGGCTTTTGGCCCGCGGACCGCCCTTATCGGCGCCACCTGGATTATCCTTTTCTTTGGAAATGAAGCTCGGATTCTCGGCGGATATATGCCCTACGATTGGTTTATCCTGATTGTCATCGCGGCGGCGTTATATAAAAAGAGAAAGTATTTTGCCTCAGCGCCTGTTCTTGCCTTTACCGCCATGATGAGGGGATTTCCGGGTCTGCTCGCCCTTCATTCCGCTTTCAGGTGGCTCAAAGAGCTGATAACAAAAAGACGCCCGCACCGGGCCCAGACCAGGTTTCTGGCCACCCTTGTGGCGGCGTGCCTGATATTTGTTTTCCTTGGCGGAATAACGGATCACGGCCTTAACGCCTGGCTGGAGTGGAAAGAGAAGATATCCATCCATTCGGCTCATCATGGGCATTCGTATAATCGCCTTGGATTGAAATACCTCTTTGCCAAAGATTACTCTACCGACAAATGGACCATCTCCGTAGCCAGAAGAGACCGGGTTATTCTGGAAAATGAGCCAATCTATCGAGGGGTTCAGGTTTTTCTGCTGCTGATTCTATTCGCCGCGCTATATAAGCGAAAGAGATATGACGGCTTTGTAATGGGATTTATCGCCGCCTACTTCGGGATGCTTCTGTCCAGATATTATTTTTCCGCGGGGGTGTTGCTCTTTACCCTGGGCGCCACGGATAAATTCAGGTTGGGCAACCTTATCACCTCCGTCTACCTTTTCGCCATCATCGTCTTTTTCTATTGGCATGATAATATACCGAAAATGTCACCGTATAAAACATGGTATATAGTAAATATTTCCTTTACGATCTACTGTTTCGGGCTTTTGACGTACTTTATCGCGAAAGATGTTTACGATTGGCGGAAGAGGAAAATCGACGCCGAAACCCCTGGGCCGGCGCCTGTGGGGGAAAGGTTGGAAGAACCAACAGGTAGTTGAAAAAGTCCTTTACGACTATTTCAATCTCTGTTTTATAAGCGAGGTAATAATCCGTGAAGCGAATAACAATTAGTTTAGCTTTTTTCATTATCGCCTTTTCATTTTTCGCGTGTAATTATTATCCTCATTCCGAAAAAGGCTATCCCGCCGAAGCCAAAACGGCCTTTGCCGAAATCCCGCTTTTCTCATATAAGCTAAAGCTAAAAGATATTAACGTTAGATTAAAGCCTCAAAAGGAAGGGAAAGTCTGGGAAGAGTTTCAGATAAAATTTGACGTAAAGGATTTTAAAGAGGGCAAAAACAAATACGCGAAAGCTTTCTTTTTTGTACAGAAGGACAAAACAGAAAAAGGGCCATGCCTTATACTCCTTCCTCCCACCGGCGGCCCTATTGAGCTGATTCGCTCCTATGGTGAAGACTTCGCGAATCGGGGTTTTAACGTCATGGCTTTTTACAGAAGAGAGACCTTTTTTCGCCCTGACAAGCCTCTGGAGTTTAACATCAACCTTGTTCGCCAGGCGGTTATTGACGTAAGGCGGGGTATTGACTATTTCGAAACAAGAGATGATATGGATTCAAATAAAATCGGGATTATGGGGATCAGTCTTGGGGGAATAATTACCGCCCTTTCCATTCAAGCAGATCAGCGAATCGGTGCCGGCGCCACGGTTGTTTCCGCCGCTTTTCTGCCTGATATTCTGGACTCATCGGGTTATAACCGGGTTAGAAAACTTCGCAAGGGCATAATGAAATCGGAGAAAGTGAGACGGGAAGATTTAGTTGAATATATAAAGCCCATTGTAAAGGAGATTGACCCGGCCACCTATGCAAAGAGAATTGATCCGTCCCGATTCTTAATGATAAACGGCCGTTCCGACAACATCATAAAATATCATGTGGCGAAAAATACCTGGGAGGCTTATGGCCGCCCTACAATGCACCTGACATTTTTCGGCCATTACGCCACCATCGGCGCCATTGGGTACAATGCGGAAAAATGCCATGAGCATTTTGTAAAGGTATTTAAGC
>CAYSHR010000407.1:0-4109 GCA_964430795.1 uncultured bacterium | reverse complement strand
TCTTCAAAACTTTCGCTCTTACTTCCTCATTCATTTTCGTGGGGGGGGTGCCGTAAAGGCCGTAACAATAGTCCTTGACCTGATCGCTCACTACCTTATAGCGCCCTTGGAGAACATTCATGACAGCCTGGACGCCGATTATCTGGCTTGAAGGAGTCACCAGGGGCGGGTTGCCAAGGTCAGCCCTTGTTCTTGGAAGCTCTTTGTGAACTTCTTTTAGTCGGTCAAGGGAATCAGCCTGGCGCAGTTGATTGATAAAATTGCTCTGCATTCCTCCCGGGATCTGATGAAGCAGAACCCCTGTATCAATTATGGACATTTTGCTTGTGTCCAAAAAGTCACGATACCTTGGCGCGAAGGATTCAACATATTCCCCAAGCTCAGTCAAAGCCTCAAGGGAGAATCCCGTATCCCTGTCTGATCCCTCAAGAGCGACCACGATGGGCTCCATTGCCGGCTGGCTTGACCTGAGGGCGAAAGGAGAAAGGGAGCAATCGATAATATCAACGCCGGCTTCTATGGCTCTTAAATATGACATGGAGGCCATGCCGCTGGTGTAATGAGTGTGAAGTTGTATTGGAATGGAGACGGCGGTTTTCAGTTCGCTTATGAGCCTGTACGCGTCATCAGGGCTTATAAGGCCGGCCATGTCTTTTAGGCAAAGAGAGTGAGCACCCATTCCCTCAATGGTTTTTGCCTTGGTCTTAAAATAATCCATGTTAAAAACAGGGCCGCCGATTTTTCTCTCTGTCAGCGCGTAACAGATGGTTCCCTGGATATGCCCCCCCGCCGCGTCCAGGGCTTTAAAAGCGGCCTCGAAATTTCTTTCATCATTTAGCGCGTCAAAAACCCTGAAACGGTCAACGCCGACCTTAACGGCGTGTTTGCAAAAAGCATCAACAACGTCATCAGCGTAGTTTCTGTAACCAACCACATTCTGCCCTCGAAGGAGCATCTGGAAAGGAGTTTTCGGCATCTTTTTTTTCAGCTCAATCACCCTCTCCCACGGGTCCTCGGCCAGGAAGCGATGCATAACATCGAAAGTCGCGCCGCCCCATATTTCAAATGACTCAAACCCAATGGCCTCCACTTTTTCGGCAATAGGGAGTATATGCTCACTGCGCAACCTTGTGGCCAGACTGGACTGATGTCCGTCGCGAAAAGTTGTGTCCATGATTTTGACAGGATTTTTTGCCGCCATGTTCATTGCCCCTTTATCTTCTTCCAATTGATGTCATACAGGGATATTCCCGTGTTTTTTAGGAGGGCGAACCTCCCTTTTTGTTTCCAGCATTTCAAGAGCCTGAATCAGTGCCTTTCTGGTTTCAGAAGGCTTGATTACAGTGTCGATATATCCTCTTGACGCGGCGATATATGGTGTATAGAAAAGATCTCTATATTCCTTTACCTTCTCCACCTCTTTTGTTAAAGGATCATCGGCGCTCTTTATTTCTCTGCCGTGAATAATCTTTGCCGCTCCCTCAGCGCCCATAACAGCTATTTCAGCAGTCGGCCACGCCGCTACAAAATCGGCGCCCAGGTGCTTTGAACACATGGCAAGGTAAGCGCCGCCATAATCCTTTCTTGTAACCAGAGTCATCTTGGGAACAGTTGCCTCTGAATAGCACCAGAGCAGCTTCGCCCCATGGCGGATAATTCCCGAATGTTCCTGATCAACTCCGGGCAGGTAACCGGGCACATCGGCTATTGTCAGCATTGGAATGTTAAAAGCGTCGCAAAAACGAATAAACCTGGTGGCTTTATCCGCGGAATCCACATCGAGACAGCCTGATTTTATCATTGGTTGATTCGCGATTATTCCTACCGGGCGCCCATCTAATCTCGCGAAACAGGTTATGATATTTGGAGCAAAATATTTGTGCGGCTCAAAAATATTTCCCTGGTCCACAATAGCCTTTATGACTTTGTACATGTCGTAAGAACGGCGAAGATCATCAGGAATAATCGCGTCAAGCTCCTCAGCTACCCTAAAAGGCGCGTCGCCGGTGTTTTGTACAGGGGGATTTTCCACGTTATTCTGGGGAAGAAATGATAAAAGCTCTTTTATCTGATCAATACAATCTTGGTCTGAGTCAGCGGCAAAATGAGCATTCCCGGATTTTTCATTATGCACCATGGCGCCGCCCAATTCCTCTGGTCCGATACTCTCCCCGGTGACCTGCTCGATAACTTTCGGCCCTGTAATAAACATGTATGATGTATTCTCCACCATAAAAATAAAGTCTGTCATTGCTGGAGAATAGACCGCGCCCCCCGCACATGGTCCCATAATCGCCGATATCTGAGGAATTACTCCCGAGGCCGCCGAGTTCCGAAAAAAGATTTCACCATACCCGGCAAGGGCGTCCACTCCCTCCTGAATTCTGGCGCCGCCTGAATCATTAAAACCAATAAAGGGCGCGCCCACCTTTAAAGCCATATCCATAATCTTGCATATTTTCTTTGCGTGCATCTCCCCTAAAGTGCCGGCCTGGCTGGTGAAATCCTGGGCATAAGCAAAAACCGTTCTGCCGGCGACTTTTCCATATCCGGTAACTACGCCCTCACCAATGATCTCTTTTTTATCCTGATCGAAATTTTTGCACCTGTGGCGAACAAACATATCGGTTTCCACAAAGCTTCCTTGGTCAAAAAGATAATTGAGCCTATCACGGGCAAACATTTTTCCATTTGCCACATGTTTTTCAATCCGTTTACCGCCACCGCCATTTTTCTCTTTTTTCCGGCGATTCTCCAGGTCCATAATTTTTTCAGATACCAGGGACATAAAAAAACTCCATTGCATTGTCTAATCAAAACTGAACGGCATTGAATCTAGCAAAATTCCAGGTGTGGGGCAAGAAAAGTTATATTTATAATTCGCCTAAGAAATTTGTCCCCTCTAACTGCTCAGTGATTATGTCCCCATGAAAGAGGAGAAAAACCATAAGCTAATACAAGTAGGATTATTCCATTTGACAGTTCCACCTTGCTCAATATACCTTAATAAATAGATCAGTCCTAAAACCCGGACAGGACTTATTTTGGTTTCCAGGTAAGGAATGAGCACTTTCTTTCAAGGTCAAGGAAATCAAGGTTTTGGGCGAAGTCGTACTACTGCGCGTCCCACAAGCAAAACCGCGGATTGACACTGAGATTGGGAAAAAGGGTCATTAATGATCGGAAACTAAATAGGTTTTTTGGAAAATCAGCAGGGAGCCGGATGATGGATATTCATGACTGGTTAGAAGAATATGGGACGGAAAGCGGGGAGGTGCTTCGCAAAGCTCTTTGTGACAACAAGGGCAAACTGGCAACTCTTGTGGATATGGTTTGCGAATCTCTAAGGAATAACAGAAAGACAATTTTTTTTGGCAATGGGGGCAGCGCCGCTGACGCCCAACACCTGGCTGCTGAGTTTGTAAATCGCTATATGTTCAACAGGCCTGAACTGGCGGGGCTCGCCTTAACTACTGATACTTCGGTAATCACCAGCATTTCCAATGATTTTGGATATGATTTTCTTTTTGCGAAACAATTAAGGGCTCTTGCTCTGCCTGGAGATGTGGCTCTTGGCATTTCCACATCAGGAAAAAGTAAAAACGTTCTTCTGGGTCTTGAGGCAGCCAGGGAAGCCCGATGCGTAACAGTTGGTTTTTGCGGTAATAATAGCGCGGCAATGAAATCATGCTGTGATGTTGTGCTGAAAGTCGATTCTCCGTCTACGCCTATGGTTCAACAGGCTCATATAACCATGGGGCATGCACTTTGTCACCTGGTCGAGGAAAAAATGTTTCCCAGGGAGTAAATTTGAAGGACCCAAAAAAGACTCTTTTTGACCTTTCCAAACTCACAAGATATGACCTTGAGAAGCGCGCCGGCAAAGTTGGTCTTGACCATATTGGAAAGGCTGTGAAAGCCGGTATGAGTATGAGGGACTTTTTCAATAACCTTCCAAATGTCCTGGCTTCAAAAGACCTTTTGGATTTGGCTCAAAGAATCGTCAAAGCCAGAAAAAACGGGAGGCAGGTTCATTTATCCATGGGCGCTCACGTTTTAAAGGTAGGGCTGGCGCCATTGGTCATTGATTTTCTAAAAAAACGGATCAT
>CAYSHR010000406.1:0-4126 GCA_964430795.1 uncultured bacterium | reverse complement strand
TAGAGGGCGTTACGCCACCAGGGCTATGGTTGAATTGGCGAGACTTCAGAAAGATAAACCCATTCCTCTTTCCGTTATCGCGTTATGCCAGAATATCAGCCGCAAATATCTTCAGCAACTTATGGCTCTTTTGAGAAGAGCCGGCCTTGTAAGGGTTATTAAAGGGAATAAAGGTGGTTTTATGCTTTCAAGACCTCCTGAACAGGTTACCATTGCCGACATTCTCACCGCCGTGGAAGGGGATCTTAATATTGTTGATTGTGTTGGCAGTGATGGCATATGTGAAAGAACCGCCGATTGCGAAGTGAGAGACATATGGATAACTGCCTCAAAAACCATGGTAAACTACTTAAACTCGGTTACCCTGACTTCCGTGTTGGAAAGGGCTAAACAAGGCAATGGTCCAACAATCGAGCCTTTGTAATCATTAAAAAGCTTTTACACAAAACTGATGATGAGTATAATGATCTTTTTCAGAATATCATTTACCTGGAAAAGGTGATTTTATGAATAAATGGATAGAAAGCTTTCTTCTCCATCCCTTTTTTAACCGGTTTAACCTCTCCTATATCTTCTTATGGTTCGGGGTCGGCATATGGCCCGGCGAGCCTGATTTTTTTTTAGCCGGCCTTTTCAGTGAGGTGTTATACCTTGTTATAAGAGGAGTAGTGGACAGGGGCGCCAATCCTTACCTGCAAATTAGAAAGCTATCATTCCAGGCAAGACGGCGTTTTTTAACCGTGGCCGAAAGGGCGTCTAAAATAAAAGACGCTTTTGAATCCGCTGACGCCGAATCAAAAATTCTGAACTACTCTTTAAACCAGGCAAAGAGGCTCTCAAAAGTCTTTCTCGAACTTCTGATTATGGAAAAACGGTTTGAGGATTACTTGAAAAGAACGACAAAAGAGAACTTTGAACTAAAATCGACAAAGCTGCGGCAGGCTGTGGAAGGGTCTACAGGGCAGCGAAAAAGTCTCGCTCTTAGAAACCTGGAGATCTTTGAAAAACGCCGGAGCAAGCACGAGAAGATGAAAAATGACCTTGGGATTATCAGGCTGCAACTAGATACAATTCAAAACACTCTCGACCTTCTTTTTGATACCGCTCTTGGTCTGGGAATGCCCGATGATTCCTCGCCTCAGGTTGATCTGCTTCTTACCAATATGGAGGACGCGGAGACGTTTATTGAGGATTTGCGGGACACCGTGCCCATTTATCAATCTACAAAGGTAAAGTGATTGTACGGATTGCTCTTAAAGATATTCAAAGCCCTTTCCGTTTTTCCCTTTTTGCAAAGGATGATCCTCAGGATAATGAACACCGGTTTTCTCGTGGGAATCGTAGGACTCATTATCGATGACAAAAAGAGGGTTGTTCTTTTTCACCACACATACAGAAACAGATATCCCTGGGGATTGCCCGGCGGATGGATGAAAAAGGGCGAGCAACCCGCCGCCGCGCTTATAAGGGAAATCAAAGAAGAGAGCGGCCTTGACATTATTGTCAAAGGTCCATTTGAGGTGCGTTCGGAAAAGGTCTTGCCCTTTGTGGAAATAGTAATGATGTGCCGGTTAAAAGGAGGGCGGTTTCAACCATCAGATGAAGTTGATAAATTAATTCATTGTACTAAAGAGACCATACCTAAGAGGATCAAGGATTCTCAAAGACGAATAGTCGAGGAATTTTTTCAAACAGGAGCAGATCAAAATGACAGGGCAAAATAAAAGCGGGAAAATATCCGGGTTGTTCTTCGCCGCGTCAATCTCGCTCTCGTTGTTATTTCTTTTCTCAGGTTGCAAGGTCAGCGGCGAACCCGCGGACATGGCGTGGAATGAGATGGTCGCGCCTTATAGATACATGGTGGAGATGGACCAATATGATATGAGCATCATAGATATGGGCAAGGGCGAAGCTGTTTTTATGATCCACGGTTTCGCCGACTCCACATATACCTGGCACAAAAATGCCAAGGCTCTTGTGGATGCAGGATTTAGAACCATACTCATTGACTATCCCGGTTTTGGACAATCAACGTTTCCGCCAAAGGAGTTTGTTTACAGCGTGGATAACCTTGGCAAGGAAATTATCAAACTCGCTGATAAGCTCAACATCGAGAAGTTTAATGTCATGGGCAGCTCCATGGGTGGTGGAATTGCTCTCTATCTTACAGGCTTTTATCCTCAAAGAGTGATAAAAGCCGTGCCCATTGATCCCCCATGTTATTTAATGGACCCGCCTTCCTTGCTTTTCCTTATTTCAAATGAGAATTTCGGCTTTCAGGCGGCGCCTTTTATATCAAGGACTACAGTTAAGATCGCTCTGGGCCAATGCTACTTTGACAAAACAAAAGTCACAGCCAAGTTGATTGATGAATACGCCCGCCCCTTGTCAAAACCGGGTTACACCAAGGCCATGATCCGTCTTTTAAGAGAATATGAATCACCTGCCGCGGGCCGGATGATTCAGAGATACGGGGAGATATCCCGCCCTGTATTAATTATATGGGGGGATAGGGACAGGTGGGTTACGCCGGAATTCGGGCCAAGGCTTAAAGGGGATATTCCCGGGTCAAAGCTGGTGATTGTCAAAGAGGCCGGCCATCTGCCCCACCAGGAACAACCGGAAAAGGTCAACCCGGTCATTGTGGAGTTTTTCAAAGGGAAGGAAACAGGTTTATGATTCAGGAGCCTTTCGCGATTCTGGCGGTTTTGCTTGGGGTTTTGGCCGGGCTTTTTCTTTTAAACACCTACCCTGTCGGTAAAAGGATATTCACCTATGTTCCCTTGCTCGTTTTCTGTTATTTTGTTCCGACGGTTTTATCCAACCTGGGCTTGATTCCCCTTGAATCCCCCTTATATACCATTATAAAAAAATGGCTGCTGCCCGCGTCACTGGTTCTTTTGACCCTCTCTGTGGATATTCCAGCCATACTCGGCCTGGGGCGAAAGGTGCTTATTCTTTTTCTTGCCGCCACTGCAACCATTGTCGTTGGCGGTCCTTTAGCTTATCTGGCCCTTGGGTGGATGGCGCCGGAGGCCATGGGGGATCAGGTATGGAAGGGGCTGGCCGCTTTAAGTGGTTCATGGATCGGCGGCGGCGCCAATTTTATTGCCATTGGGGAAAGTGTTGGCGCCAATGAATCCACTATCAGCATGATGGTCATTGTGGATGTGGCAGTAGCCAACGTCTGGATGGCCTACCTTCTTTTTTGCGCCGGAAAAGATAAACAGCTTGACAAAAAGATCGGCGCTGATCGCAAAAGCCTGAATGAACTGAAAGCCAAAACCGAGAGCTATTTAAAAGAGGTGGCTACGGTAGCCCAGCTAAAAGACTTGTTGCTCATTCTTTTTATCGCTTTTGGCGCGGTTGCTATTGCTACAGCACTAGCGGCATTTCTGCCTGACATTGGAAAGATCGTCCGGGGCTTTACATGGGTTGTGATCATTGTAACCACCATAGGCGTCGCCCTTTCCTACTCACCCTTGCGCCGTCTTGAAGGCGCGGGGGCTAGCAAAATCGGCTCGGTTTTTCTATATCTCCTTGTTGCCAGCATCGGCGCCAGGGCGGAATTCGCCAAAGTGATCGACGCGCCGGCATTAGTGCTCATCGGCTTTTTATGGATCGCCATACACGGAGCTGTTCTATTGCTTTTAAGGCGGTGGATAAAGGCGCCTATTTTTTATATGGCTGTTGGCTCTCAGGCGAATATCGGAGGCGCCGCGTCGGCCCCCATCGTCGCGAGCGCTTTTCACCCCACTCTCGCGCCGGTTGGCGTTATGCTGGCCGTAGGGGGCTACGTCCTTGGAACCTATGCCGGGCTTCTTTGCGCATTTTTACTGGAACTGGTTTCAAGGATTTATTAACCCTGAAAAATCCTTTCCTATGTGCTAAAATTGTTTGCCTGATCGTGGATTTTTGATATAACCCGAAACTTGTTTTTTGAAAACAGGCCCAAGGGGTCAAGGTGGTCGCCGGCAAAACGAGAGTTTTGCGGGAGGAAAGTCCGGGCGCCACAGGGCAGGGTGCCGGCTAACGGCCGGCGAGGGCGACCTTAGGGAAAGTGCCACAGAAAATATACAGCCGATGGACCTTTATAGGTCACAGGCAATGGTGAAATGGTGCGGTA
>CAYSHR010000405.1:0-4135 GCA_964430795.1 uncultured bacterium | reverse complement strand
GGCGTCCGGTGACTGAAAGTCTGTGTAATCGTTTAGTGACAAGGGGGCGATTTGAGATCGGGGGACATGACCGCATTTCTCAATGATGGCCGGCATTGTCAATAATATTAGGGAAATGGGGATCGTGTACCCTGATCTCAAATATAAAATCCGGGAAGACGTAACAAGTACATCTCCTCGCTTTTCCACAAAGTCCCCCTGTAACTGAACGATTACAAATCCGTTATGAAGGAACTTGACCCCATGGGCGCTCTTGTGACATAAATATGCGACTGCGGTTTTTGATTAACAGGTACTTTATGCTTTCAATAATCATTATTGCCATATATTTATTTGTTCTTCTGTTTTTGGCGGTTGGAAGTATATATAAGTTGATTCTCCTTGCCCTTTATTTAAAGAATCGCAAAAGGGCGCCTCTATCACCACCCAAGCCAAAAATTCTTCCGGAAGTGACTGTTCAACTGCCTCTATTTAATGAGAAACAGATGGCAAGAGGGCTTTTAAAAAGCATCTTGAGCCTTGATTATCCCAAAGATAAACTCTCAATCCAAATTCTTGATGACTCAAATGATGAAACTTTTGAAATCTGTACAGAGCTGGTTGATAAATACAGGGCAAAAGGTTTTGATATCTCATTAATTCACAGAGATATTCGGGTAGGGAATAAAGCCGGCGCCTTATTTAATGGGCTAAAATCCGCTCAAGGTGATTTGATCGCCATATTCCGCGGCGATTTTCGCCCGGGTAGATCGTTTCTAATGGACTCTGTTGGCTATTTCAATAGCGAAAAAGTAGGCGTGGTCCAACATGGGCAGAGATACCATAATGAAAAAGCCTCCTTGCTTACCAGAATTCAAGGCAGCGATAATGCCGGGTTTTTTCTGATTGAAGAGTCGGCCAGGAATGACACGGGGTTATTCTCCCGCTCTAATGGAACAGCGGTGGTATGGAGAAAAAAGGCAATAAAAGACGCCGGGGGCTGGGAAATGGATACTGTTTCGGAAAATATGGATATCAGTCTTCGGGCCAGGCTAAGAAAGTGGCAATTTGTTTATTTGCCTGAAAGTGAGGTAAAGTGCCTTCTTCCCCAAAAAATTGACTCTTATAAGGAGCGGCAATACAGAGTAGCCAAAGGAAATTCCGAGAATTTCAGAAAGCTTTTTTTAAGAATACTCTTTTCGCCAATACCCTTAAAAGCAAAAGTGGAATCTTATTTTCAATTTAGAATGGGTTTTTCTGATCTGTTTATTTTCATTTTGGCTATACTTTCATTTCCCGCGGTCATAATAAAAAGTCATTACAATTGGACATTAATCACATATTTTGATTTTGCCCTTTTTTTAATGTTCCTTTTTCAATATTGCCTTTTTCAACTTTTTATCGGAGTAAATGGAAAAAGAGAAATCATCTCAGGATTATTTATTGTTCCCTTTCAACTTCTTCTAAAAATCGGAATGTCATTTAACAATTCCAAGGGCGCCTGGAATGGTTTTCCGGGTAGAAAAACAGCCTTTGCCGGAAACCATAAATATCCTTTGAAAATGGATAACGAGAATTATGCTAACCCGGAAAAAGGCTCATTTGAAATCAAATCCAGGGAGATAATTACCGAGATTTTTATGGTTGTTTATTCCATGCAGGCAGTTATTTTCTCTTTTGAGGCCAATGCCTATTTTTCAATCCCCTTATATGGGTCTTTAGCGTTGGGTTTTCTGTTTTTAATAATTTTGCGATTCAGCAAATCAAATGGATGCCTTCCCGGAGAATAAAGGACCTGGTTATATGAAAAAACACGATATAAGAGGATCAAAAAGAAGCTGGTTTATCCTGATAACCGTTCTGATTGCCTCCCTGACAACCCTTATCCTTGTAGAGGTATATTTAGAGATTACAAATCCTGTAAGGATTCTTGATCTAACAAAGCCCACAAGAGTAAAAAGACCCGAGCTTGACTGGGCATTCATTCACCCTTTCCATGCCTACATACCCAAGCCGGGAATTTTTGAAAGGGCGGGAAAAACAGTAAATAAATACGGATTCATTTCAACTCCGAAAATGACTTCAGTGGCAAAAGCCGATAATGTAATAAGAGTTGTTTTCCTTGGCGGTTCATCCACCGCGGGCACAGGCAAAAACCTTATTGATGAGGAAACCTGGCCTTATCAAGTATGGCTGGGATTGAAAAAAAGATACCCGGATTTGAATATTGAGATGATAAACGGCGCTGTCAGCGGATATACAACTTTTGAATCCTATGGAAGGCTCTGGTCTCAAATACGCTTTTTCGATCCCGATATGGTTATTGTTTATCATGGCTGGAATGATATGTACTACTTTGATGACGCCTCCCCAAAGAAAATTATTCACTGGCGTTTTCAAGGCGGCGAAAACTGGGGCGACGAAACTGTTGAAATACCTCCAAAACTCTCTTTACACCCCTTGGATAATTTTTTTGGATGGTCCAATTTATATGGAATATACAGACTGGCCATATCTGGAGATGATCCAAGGAATTCCCAGGGAGAATTGGGGGGAAGAGTAAAGGAAGATCATGAATTAGCCGACTCATATGATGGAAGAGGCATAGACATATACATATCTAATCTAAAATTAATAGAGGAACTGACCACCAAAGCCGGTGGGGAATTTTATATAATCAAGCAGGGCACACTGATGTCGGCGGAGCTTTCAAAAAGGGAAAGAAGGCGATGTCTTACCTGGTACCATACGTTTAACTACCAGACCCATCTCAGGGCATTTAACGACATGTATGGTGCTATAGATAAAAATTTTACCGCCGCCCAAATTATCGACGCGACGGGTATGACAGGAGCACTTGAATTATTCCTGGACCATATCCACCCATCGCCAAAGGGATGCGCGTGGCTGGCCGGCAAAGTTTTAAATGGATTGGAAAAGCATTCAAAAATACTTCAGAATAATTGATTTTTTCATCGATATGCTCTGTTTTGCATAAAGATATTATACAACTCATATCATATTGATTCATCGCCTTTTTTTGCAAAAAATTAAATCTATTAAAGCCAATATATATTTTTGTTTACAATTTCCATACAGAACTAAACACAAATTGAAAATCGATGCCAATTTTATTTATATTCTTCTTTACGACATTTATTACCTTATTATTACAGTAATTAGCAGGCGTTTATTATGTTATTTTTATATTAATCCATATCTCTTTTTTCTGAGTCATGCAGAAAAAATAATCGCCTTGCTAATTGTAAATAAAATTATTACTTGACAAGACTTCATCATAGGATTAAGAAATATTCAATACACTCTATTTGTTTGGGTACTATCCATGGCAAAAAAGATACTCCTTATAATAAATAACCCACAAGTGCAAAAATCTTTTTCGGCATTTCTCGAAGAGCTTGGCTATAGTGTGTTTTCTTGTGAAGATGGCAAGGAATCCCTGGATATTGTAAACTCATTTGAACCTGATCTTATACTTTGTGAATCCTCCCTGCCTGTAATTTCCGGAAATGAACTCGCTGAACTCTTTAAAAGCCATGTTAGGATTTCCTCCATACCTTTTATCCTCATTACATCAAAAATGCCCACCATTGAGGAGATTGAAAGAGCGGAAATAAAAATCGCGGCAGATGATTTCATAAAGTTGCCGTTGGATCAGTCCTCTGTTCTGGGAATGATTTATAAATGGATCGAATCAGATGAAAAGCCTAAGTCCATAGGAGAAAGGATAGCCGGGGAATTACCCGCGAAACCTATATCAAAACATGTAAAATCCTGGAGAAGGGGAAAAGTTAATTGCGCTTCCCTTGGAAGATTGCTTTTTCATCTTCTAAAAGGGAATGATAACGGAACAATAAAATTTTCCGGCAAACGAAGAAAAATGACCGTCTTGGCAAAAGATGGAAAAATTGTCGATATTATGTCCAACTATATTCGCGAGGATACATTGGGTCTTTTTTTAACCCAAACTCATAAGATTACGACTCAGGAAAATAAAGTTTCATTGAAAAGGGCAAGAGAAAAGGGATATTTGCAGGGCAAGGCTCTAATGAAAATGGGTCTCCTTACTCAAAGGGAATTGGAGCATATCCTTACTCAACAGAAGAAAAAGAAATTCCTTAGGCTCTTTCAAGGA
>CAYSHR010000404.1:0-4135 GCA_964430795.1 uncultured bacterium | reverse complement strand
AACATTGATAATGATGAATTAAATATTATTGAGGAAATATTGGGTGTCTCCGCTATCGCTTCTGTTGACGTGAAAGAGACAAGGGCGCCAGGTAAAAGAAGGGCAGCGCTAAATTGGGACGACTTTAGAGACTTGGCAGACGAGAAAGGGGTTCTTGGCCTGTATGATAAAGCCTTCTCTGAGCTTAGACAACTTTTCAACGGCATTACAAGAACCAGAACAAACATCAGCATTATCGGCGTAATGGGTAAGAAGAAATCCAGGATGGCGATGATTGGAATTCACCCACCTGACAGTTCACCTGAAGAAGGGTTGGTGTTTACCTTTTATGTCGATAGACTTAGCAAACGCTTCAAGATTCCCGAGGATAGGATTCAAGCTTTCGTGGATGAATTAAGCGTGATGTCTTCGGATGAATGGCAAACAAAATATTTTCTAAATGATAGTGATTTGGATAAGTTGATTGGTCTTTTTCGTGGTTCTAAAAAAAGGCGATAAGCTTTTGAGATAAATAATCTCGATCCCAAAGCGTAACCTGGTTTGCCTGGGCCAACTCTTTTGCCGACTCAGTGAAAGTCGCGTTTGTGACCACCATCGCTGCTGTCGCGCCATAGAGCGCCTTTGCGGCCACTGCTTCCTGAACAGCGTCATTTGACAGAGGATGAGAATAGCGTTTGGCCTGGACAACGGTTTTTTCGCTGCCCTTTTCCACCAGCAGGTCGCAGCCCTGATCGCCGGCCTTGCCGGTGACCCGCGCCGAGTAACCCATCCTTGCGAATAATTCGCCCAGGAATTTTTCAAACCGGGCGCCGTCCATTTGGTCGATTTGATCGAGAGTGTATTTCCGCGCCTGCGCTCCCCTTCCATTTTTCATTGCCTGGGCGATCCGATTCATGTGGGATTTTTGATTCCCTTTGGCAATCTCCTGGTTTATCAGCTTGCCCATTTCTCCTTTTCGCGCTTTGGCGACACGGTCCAGGATTATCGCGTAGGTCGCGTCTTCGCCAAGGGTTTTCACAAAAGCCGCCGCCCACTGAGACTCGCTCGGATTCGCGGGAAGATCCGGACATTTATTGCGCAAAGCCAGGGTTAACCTCTGTTCCAGTTCGGCAAGGGAGGCCGATGAGATCATGGCGTTCAACTTATTGATATCTACATTGAGACCTTCGTTTCTGAGAAGGGCATGAAAAGCCTTCACATCTTCGGGAGGAATCAAGATGGTTCTCGGCAAAGTCCGCTCTCCGGCGCCATCTGGAAAGTATGTTCCAACGAAGGCGCCCACGCGTGACTCGATTCTTTTTTTTGAGGCGGAAATATATTTGAAAACGATGTAGCAAAGAATGGCGATTCCCACAGGCGGGATCAATATCCCAACAACGATCAATAGCAGATACTTTTTTCTCTTCGAAAAATTATCCATTTATTTCCTGGCAATTGCTCGGACACATATGAGTGGCGCAAAGAATAGCTTTCGTTGCACTCGTCATTCGTGGGCAGGCTTGGACCTGGCCCGCAAACCATTCCTGTCATATTGGGTAGGCACGGGGGCCTACCCCTACGAACGCGCTGAATTTAACCTCAGGTATTGGCCAGGGACGATCTACTCCTCTTCCACAATCTCGGCCTCGATATCAGACTCTTCTTTTCTCTCTTTGCCAAAATAATCAGGGAGGTCCATGCCCACCATTTTAAAGATATCCTTGTATTGGGGCAGGACGTTGAGCATGCCGGAAATGAAGTTGGCGGTGGTGGGACCTTCGCCTTTTCCGTTGCCCATGGTGTCCCAGACAACCACGTTGTCGATCTTGAGGTTTTTGATGGCTTCGGTCTGGATGCTGGCGATTTGGGGGAGTTGCTGGGCCACTATGAGCATCACCGCTTTGTCCGGATCATTCCCCGCTGCTTTTACAAACTGGCTCAGACCATCGGCCTGTTTTGCGAGCTGTTCGTACTGCCCTTTGGCTTTACCTTCCATCTCGGCAAATACGGCGTCGCCTCGCCCTTTAGCTTCTCTTCTAAGCTTTTCCGCTTCCGCCTCAGCTTCGATCTGAACTCTATCTTTGGCGATTTCCGCGGCTACAATCGTGTTTGCGTATTTGGTCGCCCTGTCGCGCTCGGCCCGCTTTGTTTCCGCCTCTTTTTCCGCTGAGTAGGCTTCCTCAAGAGATTGGGCCATCTGGACTTTTTCCGCAGCGGTGGATAGTTTCAGCGCCTCGGCTTCTTTTACTTTTCTCCCGGCGATACTGTTTGCGATGGAGACCGCAGCCGTGTTTTCACCTTCAACAGCGGTTGCGTTGGCCGCGGAGACTCGAATCCTCTGGGTTTTTTCAGCCTCGGCCTGGCCGATGGAACCGTCTCTCTCTTTTTCCGCCACTTTCATTTTGGCTTCATTAATGGCGTGGGCCGCGGCTTCCTGGCCCAGGGCCTCGATGTAGCCCGACTCATCAGTGATGTCCTTGATGTTGACGTTGATAAGGCGCAGTCCCACTTTCTTAAGTTCCGTCTCGACGTTTTCGCTGACGTTTAACAAAAACTTGTCACGGTCGGCGTTGATCTCCTCGATGTCCATGGTGGCTATGGTAAGACGAAGCTGGCCGAAAATAATATCCTCGGCAATGGTCTGGACATGTTTTAATGTCAAGCCCAGGAGCCTTTCCGCGGCGTTGTGCATCACAGTGGTCTCTGTGGAGATGCCCACGGTAAAGGAAGAAGGAATGTTGATTCGAATGTTCTGTTTTGACAGGGCGGAGCGAAGATCAATATCTATGGGAATGGGAGTCAATTCCATGTATTGATAATCCTGGAAAAGGGGCCAGACAAAAGCCGCGCCGCCGTGAATGCATTTTGCCGCCCTGGCGTTGCCTTTAACGTCTTTTCCGGTTTTTCCATAGATGACCAGGACTTTATCAGAAGGGCACCGCCTGTACCTGCTCATGGCCGCGATGAGAATTCCGAAAAACATTACCGCTACAACGGATATAAAAATCAATACCGGCATAAAAACCTCCTAAAAAATGATTCGATTACATTTGTTTTATCTATAACGATCCGGTTAGTCCTTTGCCACAAGCACGGTCTGGTCGTCGATTATCTCGATTACTTGAATAGCGGCGCCTGTGGGAATTTCCTCTCCGTCAGTCACAGCCACAAGCTCTCTGAGAGAGCCTTGAGCCACGATGTTTATCTTGCCTTTCCCGGCTCTTAATCCGGGAATTTTCAGATAAACCTTTCCGGATTTATATAATGTGGATTTGATCAGAAAATTGCCTCTTTCGGACATTTTCGCGAGGGTCGAGAAAACCCAGGCGAAGATGAACATGCAGATAATTCCCACCACGCTTGCCAATAACATGGCGAGGATCGGGTGGACGGCCGCTCTTACCCCAGCGATGCCCAGCCAGCCAAAAGCGGCGAAAAAGATGATGAAGCCCTTAACTGTAAAAAGGTTCAGGGGTGAATGATGGACGCCGTCAATAAAATCGCCGCCGTGGTGACCATCAAAATTCGCGTCAGCGTCACCATCACCAAAATCAAAACCATCACCGCTGTCATGGTCGCTCATTCCAAGAATCTCAAGAAAGACCTGGATGACCGCCAGAATGGAGGCCGGCACGGCAAAGCACCATAAAACTTTTTCAATCAAGGGCAACGCCGCCCACCAGGATTCCATTTGAACCTCCGGAATTAAGAAGGATTAAATTTGAAAGCCGCACTAGTGTTAGATTTACAAGACGCTTTAGCCTCTTTTTGTTTATACCTTAACCAAAACGCCTTCTTTCAATTATTTTCCGTTCTTTGAGATTAACTTGCATATTGTACAATATACTTTTGCAGCAATCAAAATTATTATCCACGAGGTTTTCAATGATGAAATTTTATAATGCTATAAATTTATTGTAAAGCTATTCGGAGGGCGCCTGTTCCCGGGCATTATTGATCATTCCATGGTTGATTTTCCACCACAATAGGCGCAGCATGCGACGCCTCTACGAGCAATGGCGTGGGCCAAAGAAAGGGTTCTTATCTCAGCGCCTTTCTATAGTGGCGCGGAAGAAACTTTGACGCTGGCGCCGATTCTGGTTAATACTTGAGAAGGTCTGAGAACGGATAACTTTTTAACAGGTAGCTCATTATG
>CAYSHR010000403.1:0-4143 GCA_964430795.1 uncultured bacterium | reverse complement strand
CTGGATGTCCACATCATCATGGTCTTCATGCCAGCAATCATAATCAGTGGCCAGGGCTAAAGTGGCGTAAGCAATTTCAGCCTCCCGGGCCAACTTGGCCTCGGTGACATTTGTCATGCCAATAACCGTGGCGCCCCAGCTTCGGTAGAGGTGGCTCTCAGCCCTGGTGGAAAAAGCCGGGCCTTCCATGCAGACATATGCGCCCCCCTGGTAGACGGGGATTTTCAACTCGCTGCCTGTAGAATAGAGAATTTGGGCCAACTCTTTACAGATGGGGTCGGCAAAGGGCACATGCCCGACGCATCCATTGCCAAAAAAAGTGGCTTGCCGGCCCCTTGTTCTATCAATAAACTGGTCTATGAGAATAATATGCCCGGGCTCTATATGTTCCTGTAGTGATCCACAGGCGGAAACCGACATGATGTGGGTAACGCCGAGTTTTTTCATTCCCCAAATATTCGCCCTGTAATTTATTTCGCTGGGAGTGTATATATGCCCTTGCCCATGCCTGGGCAGAAAGACCATGGGAACACCTTCCAGATCCCCCAAAATATATTGGTCGCTGGGTTGTCCAAAAGGAGTGTCCACTTTTTCTTTTTTTATGTTTTCCAGTTTATCAAGCTCATACAGACCGCTGCCGCCGATGACTCCAATCATTTTCTTGTCCATTGGGTCCTCCAAGGATATGGGATTTCGGTTTTTGATTTATTATAGACTTACTATTACGATTATTTTTTTGCGGCCTGTTTTTCCCAACAGCAGCCTCTTTGCCCCATTGTGCTTTTTTTTGACACAAGCGGCACACCGGTTGTCACTCGCCCTGTTTTACCGTTTTCTGAATTTCGGATTTTTGGGAGTTCCCGAGATATTATAGTTGTAATAGCCGTTGGCGTCAGGTTCGCCAAGTCCCAAAGCCAGCATACCCAGATTATCCTCAATGGCTTCGCCCAGTTTCAGCTTGAGGTTAATCTTCATCATGCTGTTCTCTATTCTTTTTCTCACGGTAATTCTACCACTGGCCGCCACCTCTAAATTATCGGAGGCAAGGGACCATTCATCAATGTTTAGAAATCTATTGTTCAATGAGAGCTGGACAACGGCCGGATCCTTAAACACGATATCCGGCATGGGCTTTCCAAGGAGGGTTGATTTCATTATTGACAGGTTGTGATATTCCAGGCGCATCATCCCTCTGCTTCTGATCTTCTCCACGTTGTTCCAGTACATCTCCAGGTGTCCGTCAACCTTGCCGTTTAATTTTATTTCACCATAATTCTGCAACTGTCTCTGGGCTCCCGCCTGAGCGATGTCCAGCCCTTTCATGTTGGCCGCCACGGCAACTTCAGCTTGTTTCCAAACCATCTGCCCGGCAATGCCTCCGCCAAATGAATAGACATCGAAATCGGTTTTCAGCTTCAGAGCCAGCAAGGGCAGAATGTGGACTCTTAATCTGCCCTTGACAATTTGAAAAAGAACCTTGGTCGGGTCATCGCCATCTGAGATTACCAGGTTGTTAAACTTGACCCCGGTCATTCTATAAGGAGTCATGGCGCCGATCTCAATTTTTACCGGATATTTTGACTCAAGCTTCTGAATAAGGGATTCTTTTATTGTGTCGTACGGAAAGGTAAGATAGAAGAATACAAAAAAGAGAAAGCAGAACAGGAAGAAATACCCAAACACTTTGGTCCATTCCATATTTTTAAAAGTCTCTCTGTTTTTAAGACCCATAAATTTCCCGCTTGCTTAAAAAGAGAATTTGATAGCACACTTTTCCAATATATGGCAAGGGCAAACCCAAAACCCATAAATACTTGCCGTTTTTGGACACCCCTATTTATAAAAAGGTTGAATAAACTCTTGCTCAATGAAATAATCATAACTCAATGCTTTGCTCAAAATCAGCTCTGGAATAAAATAGCCCTTAAATAATAACGGGACCAAAATCGTGATCCGAAAATTCGTTTTTTTTGCTTTGATTTTATCTCTTCATTTTCTGGCCGTGGCTTGTGGCGGATGCAAAGCGCCCTCCTCCGGCGCGCCTTTAAAAAATATCCATAAAAATCGGGAACCTCTAAAAATAGGCGTGGCAAAAGGAGATATTCTTTCTCTACCCGCATATGTAATAAATGAAAATTCCATGGCTCAACCTTTGGGGTTGAAAATTGGCGAACCTGTAGTTTTTCAAACCGACGACGCCCTTCTTAATGCTCTTTCCGAAGGAAAAATCCATGGCGCGGTTGTTGATCCGATAATGGCAATGGCAAGGGCGGAAAAGCCCGGCGGGATTCTCTGCTCGGTGGCGCGGCGAGGCTGCTCCCTGGTAATTCATGCCGGCGAAGTGGCAAAACCTCTGGAGCTTGTGGGTATGGGACTGGCTGTCCCGCGAAAAGATTCCTTTTCCGCGTTTTACCTTCACCGGTTTCTTGTATCTCACAAACTTGACGGCAGGGTGTATGTTTTAACTCTTCCCAGGCAGAAGATGGCAAAAAATCACTATGAAAGATATATCAACGGCTTTGTCACTTGCGAGCCTTTGATTTCCACAGCCATTGTCAGAGAAAACACAGGAATACTCGCCGGATCTGAAAATTTCCTACCGGATCACCCAAGCCGGGTTCTAATAGCGGGGCACAACATTCTAAACAAAAGAATAAACCCGGTACGAAAATATACAAAGGCTCTGGATGCCGCCTGTGAATGGATAAACAATAACAGCCAATCAAGTGCCGAAATAGCGTCCAGGCGATTGAATATTGATAAGGATGTAGCTGCCGGCGCCCTGGATAGAGTAGCTTTCTCAACAAAGATCGCCAAAAGGCATCTTATCGAATATGCCAATTACTTAAATGACCTTGGGCTGACATCCATGGACGATTCTTCATTATTCACTAATGATTACATAGCCTTTGATGATCCAAGCTCTGTCGGAAAATCACTCTCCCAATAAAAAATTGACTTTTTTTCATCCATACCCTTGACATATAGCTTTCCTGCGATATAGTTATATCAATAGCAATTCTGTCCAAAGCCCCGGTATGGGATTTGAGAAAGAAAAGGACCCTTTTTATGAACTCAAAAGTTAAAACCGTTCTCGCGAGCCTCATTGGCGCGGCAGGTGGTTATGCCTTCTACTACTTCATCGGATGTAAAGCCGGGGCTTGAGGATTGATGGGCAGCCCGATTTTCACCATTATCTTTGGAGGGATAATGGGATATACGATCGGCGCCCCTTCCGGACCCGGTGGGTCTGAAGACAAAGAGAAGGAAAACCGGTAAATATTTTTCCCGATCAAATAGAGGAATCTGGAAAATTCCTCACTATTTTATATAGACATTGGACTTTACGTCCGATATATAAACAGTGCTTGAAAATTATAACAGGAGCTGATCATGTTTGATGTTTCGCCCGGCGCTGCCGAGGAACTAAAGAAAAAACTGGTTGAGGTGGAAAGTCCGGACGCGCCTTTGAGACTTGTTTACAGGGGTTTTGGCTGAGGCGGGCCAAATTTGGCTTTAGCTCTGGATGAGCTGCAAGAAGATGATGAAAAATACGAAGTTGAAGGACTTACCTTTCTGGTGGCTAAAAGCGTATTGGATGTAGTCAAGTCCTACGGTTCGGTAAAAATAGATTACCTGGATTATCCATGGGGCGGGCAGTTAGTTGTAAAAGCCAATGGCGCAGCAAGTTGTTAAGGGCAATGGAATAATAAATCATCAGGTTTCTGATTTTTCCGTGCCCTTATATAAAAACCGCTCAATCCACTACAAAGGCGAATCGCGAATCGCCCTTGTTATGTCAACTCTCGGGCAACCCTATTGACCTTGCTAAATTTTACACCTCACTGATATACTTATTTTCAGTTGAATAATTTTAGGAAAGCTCATGGTCCTAGGAAAATCCTCTGAAGGTGGACCGAGAAAAGTCGCCCTTGTTTATCTTGAGATGGAAGGCGCCGATTACCTTGTCGCCGATACTATGGTGTACTCCATAAAACGGGCGCCTCAGCTAGGATTCCAATATTTGTCCTCCATCTTAAAAGCCGCGGGGTATGATTGCCATATTTTTGACCAGCCGGTTCTTCGCTTTGGGCTTGATGGTTTTCTTGCTCAGATTGAGAAACAAGGCATTGATGTTGTCGG
>CAYSHR010000402.1:0-4146 GCA_964430795.1 uncultured bacterium | reverse complement strand
GCGTTCCGGTTTGCTAAGATGCCGCCAACCTATGTGATGGTCGGTTAAAGCTGGCAGTGAGTTGAGGCATTGGGCCATCCTTGACCTATATCGTCCCAGAAATCAGGCATTGTATAGCATTTGTATGGGTCAGTGCAGGACTCTCCACAATTATTAAGCACTACGTTTTCAATCAATCCGGGGTATTCCCCACAGACCGCTACATCAACCACTTTTCCGCACTCCACTTCTGTGCAATATTCGCCGGTTGTGCCATCGGCATTGGTCTGGGCGATCATGTTGGTAGTTCCCGCATCAAATATCCTTACGTTCACGGCCCATATTCCAAAAGATGAATCATAGGTGCCCTTTAAACAGGCCAGTTCATCGGCAGCAAAGGGGGTTAGGGTTATGGGTTCGCAACTATCTTCTTTGTCATAACAGGAAGCGTCACCGGTAGGTGTCACCGCGCCGGGATGATGGCTGCCGGTTAATAACGTCACTTGGTCATCTTTGTAAGCTGAGATGCAGAAATTTCCATCAGTGTCGGTTATTGTCGCCGCACCCTGGGAACTCCAGACAGGCTTTAAAGGCATGGCCGCACCGCTCAAATCCTCCAACGTGCCTTCCACGCAACTGGCAACATCGATTTCAACATCGCCAAGATTTTCGCAGGCGCCAGGCGCGCAAAGGCTATTCACGTCAGGCGTGACCACTTGAAATGAATAGGGGATAAAATCATAGGAAAAGAATGTAACGCTGATAATATTGGTTCTGTCACGACCGGCCAGAACGCAGAACTCGCCATCCCCATTGGCTTTATCACACGCGCCGCCTTCCCAGGGAACAGTGGATTTTGAGGTAATCCACGCACCTGGAATCGGTGTGCCGTCTTTTGTTTTTATAATGCCGCGGTAACAGTATGCGTGCCAGTGAACGAACCCACCCCAATAGGGACCGTACCATTCAAACTTTGTTGAGGTGCTGATATCCACGGTCCAGGAGAGGGCGGAAGGCTTGTTAAAAGCGGCGCCAACCTGTCCCTGGGCAATCTCAACCCATTCCCCTGATGTTTCATCGATGTTCCAGGCTGATATGGTGTCACCCTCCTGGAATTTACCTCCGGTATCCGGGAGCCGAAGCTCAAGTGTAACGCCGGAACCATCAGCGATTGTAAGGGAATTGCCCGAATCGTCCTGAATAATGACTTCAGCCAGAGCGTACTTGTCCAGCATGGCGTTTTCGCCATCCTCATCGAGGTTTTCATAATAACCAGGAATCACATCAGGGCTGTCATTAAATAAATCAATTGGGGTTACCATTATTGTGGCCGTTCCAGTAAAAGGAGCCTTTCCGCTTTCAAGAGAATTTGCGGGAATGGTAATTTTATTGTTTCCAAAAGATTTGGAAAAGTCAGCCGTCGCGTCAAAAGTGACAGCCGTGACGCGGGTTTTCATGGCAACCCGAACAGTGGAGGCAACGCCGCCATAGACGGCTGTTGATTTCCAGTTGGACGCATAGCCATCCTTTTCAAACATGAGATTCAAATTATCCGCTGTCGCCAGATCAGTGATCTCAAAAACGCCATCGGCATCCGAAAACGCGCCCTCTGTTTGACCAAGAACCGTTACGTCCACATCATCAAGGGGTGCTCCATTTTCATCTGTGACAAGTCCCTTTACACTGCCGGACTCGGTAGAGTCATCATCATTGTCGTCATCATCGTCATCATTGTCATCATTGTCATCATCATCGGCTACAACATCGTCATCATCATCGTCGTCGCCGCATGACACCACCATTGCAATACTCAAGCTAATTAGAATTACAAGAAAAAAAGCTAAATAAACTTTCCTTTTCATTGTCTTCCTCCAATTGTTATAAATTAGCGAATCGCAACATATTTGAATATATATATCAGAAAATTATACCATCCATAGTGTTTTATGTATAGGAGTAAAAATTTGGTATTCCGGGGTATTCCCTGGGTATTCCGGGGTATTCCGGGTATTCCGGGGACACAATACTTATCTCTCCTTCTTTACGCAAGGACCATCCAGTCCCATCCAAATTATACCATGTCACATTTGTTTTCGATAACGATAAATATTTTATCCCCTTTATCAATCCCGCGCTTTTTATGACTCCCTGAAATCATAGCGAAAATACTCACTGGGCGCCTGTGGGTGGTAGAGTACAAAGATGACATGACGGGCAAGGGAAGGCGTCACGAAAAAAATAGTCGGAAGGAAAAAGGATTAAAAGAGAGGGTCAGTTAATGTATCCCAGGGATTTGAATTTTTCCAAATCCTCCTTTGTGGCGTTTTTCATTCTAACCATAGGGCATGGGTGCTTTGAACCAAGGATCAACTTATCCGTAATCTGTTTTTCGAGACGAACAGCGGTTTTTGGTTTCTCGCCAATAACATCATTTTTCTCAAAAGGATCATACCTGATATTAAAAAGACTATTCCGGTCCCAACGGCGATTCAGGTTTAATTTCCAGTCCCGGAGAATAACTGAATTCATTTTTATTCCCGGGCGATTTAGGTCAATAAATAGGGAGCGCTCGGTAAAAACCTGGTTTAGAAGGCAGTCAAAAAGATCCACGCCGTCGAGTTGTTCCCCAACCTGCTTTCCAATGGCGCCGAATATGGTGGGGAGAATGTCCACAATACTGATTTTTCCGTCGATAACCTGCCCGGCGTATTTTTTATTTGGGAAACGAATAACACAGGGAACTCTTACTTCCTCCAGAAATACAGTGGTGCCGTGACCAAGGTTTTTATGTTCAAAAAATGCTTCGCCATGGTCTGAAACTACAATGATAAGGTCATTATCAGTAGCGCCAAGACTTTTTAAAAGCTTCCCTACAAGCATATCCGTATACTTGACCTCACTATCATACAGAGCCATCAGGGCTTTTAATTTTTCAGGATTTTTGGGGAACTTTTTATCGTTCATTATATCCCAGAGTTTCTCATTTGAAAGCTCGGCAAGCTCTTTCGCGCCGTACTTTTCAGGATATTTAATCCCCATCCATTTTCTATGCCGATAGGGTTCATGGGGGTCAAAATAGAGAGCGAAAAGGAAATAGGGCGCCTTGCCCTTTAATGATAATGATTTGGCGGAAGCGGTTTTGTTTACCCAACTTCCCTGAGCCCATTCTTTTAGATTGTAATCGTCAAAACCCTGGGCGAATCCATACTCAGGGGCCAGGTGCCCATTAGTTACAATGGCATGGGTCGAGTAACCCGCGTCTTTTAATCTTTCAGCAAGAGTAAGGTAATCGGAATTTAATCGCTGCTGGCTGGCCACGTTGTCATTTAGAACCACACCATGCTCAACACCATGCCTGGCCGCGAAATATCCTGTCATTATACTGGCCATTGAGGGTACGGTCCACGAGGAAGTGGAAAAACAGTTTTTAAAAACAACTCCCTGCTTTGCCAAAGCGTCTATGTTGGGAGTCAGGTTGCCCTTGTTCCCAAGAACCCCAAGACGGTCGGCTCTTAAGGTGTCAATAACAATAAGGTAGACGTTTGGTTCTGAAGATATTTTATTTGTGCCAGGGGTGCAACCAACAACAACCAAAGCCGCTACAAAAACAATAGAGATAAGAAAAGTCGATTTTTTCATGGCTTCAAACTTACCGTCCGGCAGGTTAAGTGTCAATGCCGGCGACCGCGGTAGGAAATTGGTGAGAAATAAGTGCCGGCAACATCTGTAATCGTTCAGTTACAGGGGGTCTTTTGGGAAAAGCGGGGAGATGTACTTGTTATGTGTCCCCTGGCCTCAAACCTTGCCACCGATAACTGAATGATTACCAACATCTTGACTTTTTCATTGAACGTGGCACAAAATGTTGTGTAAAATAATTTTTTCGAGGAGTTTTGCAGGTGACGACGAAAAAGGGGCCGCGGGCTTTTGAACTGTATGATGATGCTTCTGTCAGGAGTCTTGACTGGCGCGAGCACATTCGCACCCGCCCTGGAATGTACATTGGGAAGATCGGCGACGGCGCCTCTTTTGACGACGGGATTTATGTTCTTCTAAAGGAGGTTCTTGACAACAGCGTTGACGAATTTCTCATGGGCGCGGGTAAAAGAATACGAATCGAGGTCAAGGGCGGGAACGTAATTGTCAGGGATTTTGGCAGGGGAATAC
>CAYSHR010000401.1:0-4147 GCA_964430795.1 uncultured bacterium | reverse complement strand
TGGGCAAAGCCGATAGTGGCGGCATATAAAGCAGTGCAGGCGCCAACCACCGCGACAACGGTTAATGTAATGGGAGACATGAGATAAAGGAAATGGAGTCTGGCGATCATGTAGACACCGGCTGTAACCATGGTGGCCGCGTGAATCAACGCCGAAACCGGAGTGGGACCTTCCATGGCGTCCGGATGCCAGAAATATAGAGGAATCTGGGCTGACTTTCCAGTGGCGCCCAGAAACAGAGCCATGGTTATACAAGTAAAGAGGAAGGTCGAAACATGATTGGGATTGATCCCCACCACTGCTTTAAGCTCTGTAAAATCCAGAGTGCCGAAAAGCCACCAGGTCAGGAAGATGCCGATGAGAAAACCGAAGTCGCCGATTCTGTTCACGACAAAGGCTTTCTTACCGGCGTCTGACGCTGATTTTTTCTCGTAGTAGTAGCCGATCAGCAGGTAGGAGCAGAGGCCCACCCCTTCCCAACCGATGAACATAACCACCATATTGTTGCCAAGGATCAGCAGCAACATGGAGAAAACGAAGAGGTTGAGGTAGGTGAAGTAACGCCTGAAACCCACCTCGCCGCGCATGTAGCCCGTCGAGTAAACATGAATCAGGAAGCCAACTCCAGTGATCACAAGAGCCATTACCGCGGAAAGCTGGTCGAACTGAAAAGCCATGAGCAATTCCAGTTTGCCAACAAGCATCCAGGTGTAAACAGTGTTCTCAAGAGTTCTGCTTGCGGCATCCTGTCCAATCAGTTGAACAAACGCGGCTACAGAAACCAAAAAAGAAGCAAACACTGTCAGGCACCCGATGGCGCCTATCAGCTTCTCCGATGCTTTTCGAAGAATGATTCCATTTAGGATCACGCCGATCAGCGGAAATAGCGGAATTAGAAAAAGAAGGTCGCCCATCGATCCGTTTCCCCTTTATCCTTTAAGAAGGTCAACGTCTTTGACGTCAACAGTTTCTTTGTTTCTAAATAATGTAATAATAATCGCCAACCCCACCGCGGCTTCAGCGGCAGCCACCGCCATAATGAAAAGGACGAAAATCTCTCCGTCCATCTCAGAGAAGGTTCTTGAGAATGTTACAAAAGTGAGATTAACCGAGTTGAACATCAACTCCAGGGACATATACATGACAATGGCGTTTCTCTTGGCTAAAAAGCCATAACAACCGATGATAAATATGATAGCGGCAAGAAACAGAGTGTAATGGGTGGGTATCATCATGATTTTTCACCCCCGTTTTTCTCTCCGGCTTTCTCCCGTCTTGTGAGAATAACCGCGCCGATAATAGCCACAAGCAGAAGAACCGAAGCCACCTCAAAGGGGTAGAGATAATCATTGAAAAGCACTTCCGAGAGGCTCTTTATCGCCCCGTTCTCAGCGATTTTACCGCTGTCATACTGACCACCGATATTGGGAATCTTGTAGCTTTTCAGAAGCCAGAATATGGCCATCTGCAAGGCGAATACACCGGAAACCAAAAGAGCCGATATTCCAAATTTACTGCCTGTAACAAGGTCGATGAATTTGGGACCGGGTTCTCGCAAGTTCAAAAGCATTATGACAAAAAGCACAAGAACCAGAATCGCCCCGGCATAAATAGTAATTTGAATGACAGCGATAAACTGAGCGTTTAGAAGAATGTATATACAGGCAAAACTGAAAAATGTCACAAGAAGGGAAATGCCTGAATGAATAGGATTTCTCCGAGTAACAACGCCAACCGCCGACCCCATGGCCAATATCGCGAAAACAAAGAAAAGGAGTTTTGCTATCATTTGGCACCCTCCCTCTCCCATTTCGGATGAATAAGGTCATCTTTGCTGTAAACCAGCTTTTCCTTTTTTTCCTCAATGGTATTGTAATTTGTGGTAAGGACAATGGCGTAAAATGGACATACTTCCTCGCAGTACCCGCAATAAATACATCTGGCTACTTCGATGCTGTATTCCTTGGGGTATCTGCTGCCATCCTCCCGCTCGCCCGGATGAATCTTAATGGCGTCGGCTGGGCATACAGCCGAGCACATTCCACACGCCACGCATAATTCCCGACCATCGTCATTCATCATAAACTGGTGCATGCCGCGCCATCGTTCGGCCACTGGGCGTTTCTTTTCCGGATACTGGTATGTCATCCTTTTTTCAAAGACGTGACGAAGAGTCACGCTCAGCCCTTTGGTAATATCAGTAAGCATTACCTTTCGGACCAGATCACCCAGCGCCGAACCGGTACTCGTATCACGATTCTGTTTAACGTAGGACACGATACTGATTCCTTTTTGCTTTTACAATTATCCCCTGTTCATCAGGAGAAATAACCAATTCCAAATTTATTGCCGATTAATATCAACAATGCCGCTATGCAAATATTCACAAGACCCAAGGGGATCATAACTTTCCATCCCAGCCCCATAAGCTGGTCGTAACGATATCTTGGAAGGGTCCACCGAATCCATACAATCAAGAAGCAGAAGAAGAGAGTTTTTCCCGCCAGCCAGACAAATCCAGGGATAAAGGCAAGAGAAGGGCATATGGGCTGCCAGCCACCAAAAAAGAGGGTTGCCGTAACAGCGGAAGCTGTAACGATATTCCCATATTCACCGACAAAATATGAGCCGAATTTCATTGATGAGTATTCCGTATGATAACCGGCCACCAACTCTTGTTCCGCCTCGGGAAAATCAAAAGGCGCCCTGTTTAACTCAGCCAGATATGATACGAAGAAAATGAAAAAGGCGACAGGACCGTATGGGAAAACGAAGATATTCCATAAAGTTTGGGACTTGACTATATCAACCACGCTGGCCGAGTTGGCCATCATCATTACCACAATAAGGCCAAGGCCCATGGCGATTTCGTAGGAGATCATTTGAGCCGAGGAGCGCATGGCGCCCAGCAGGGAATACTTATTGTTTGACGACCAGCCGCCAAGAACAATACCGTAAACAGCCACTGAGGACATAGCCACAAGGTACAAAATACCAATGTTTATATCGGCAGCGTGCCCGGTAATGGCATATCCGGCTATAGTGAAGTCTGAATTAAAAGGAATGATGACAAAAACGGCAAGGGCCATGGACATGGAGATTATCGGCGCCAGGATATAAATGAATTTATCCGCGGAGCTGACATAAACCTCTTCTTTAAATATTAGTTTGAGCCCGTCGGCCACCGGTTGTAAAAGCCCCCAGGGTCCCACCCTGTTTGGGCCGGGACGATTTTGAATCCAGCCCGCCACTTTTCTTTCAAACAGGACCATATAAGCAGTGCATGTAAGATGCACAACCAGTAAAAGCCCGATTTTGGCCAGCATTATTCCGATTTCAATGCCCGTCACGATTAGATCCTCCGGGAGTTATGCTTTTTCTATCTTTACAAACACTTTTTCGCTGCCCTCTTGCCCGCCGAACAGATTGTTCACCCCGGCATCCGGAAAATGATTGGGAACGAAAATCGTGCCTTTGTTAATATCCGCGCTGACTTGAATCTCTCCTTGGGCTTTGCCCGATACCGACTCCAGGATTACTGTCTCGCCGTCCGACACCCCTACTTTTTTTGCGTCAGCGGGGTTTATCATCACCATGGCATTGGCAAAAACTTTCGTCAGGTTTTTTGAATAGGTAGTTAATCCACCGCAGTGAAACAGAACAGGTCCTGACAATAGAGCAAATGGGTGTGATTTGGGAGCCTTTTTTGTGACGAAGGAAAGCTCCGGGCGCCCTGGTTCACGCCAATTATTCACCGGCTTAACACTATTAACATCATCCAATGAGATATCGTGGCGCAATCGGCCGGCCAGATCAATGAGAATATCCACATCCCCTTTGGCAATGCCCGGGGCCAGGAGGGCTTTATTGATTTTCTGCTCTTTTCCCTCAAAGTTAGTCAGCGTTCCATTTTTCTCACCCGCGCCCCGGGCCGGTAAAACTACATCTGCGAGCTTCGCGGTTTGGGTCATGAATAATTCGGTGACAACAAGAAAATCCAGTTTTCCAAGACTTTTTGCAACCTGTTCCCCTGCCGGGAAGTTGGCAACAGGATTTTCGCCGCAAATATACATAGCCTTGATACTCTGACCCCATTGTTTAGTCATTTCGGTGGCGTCAAGACCGTCGCCTTGCGGACTCACTCCAT
>CAYSHR010000400.1:0-4155 GCA_964430795.1 uncultured bacterium | reverse complement strand
TGAAGAGTTACGAATTGAATGTAGGGGCAGGCCTCTGTGCCTGCCCTTTGCACTCAGCACAGATTCTTCACCGGGTTCAGAATCCAGAGGCTTTTTTATCACCCGCCATCAATGTGCCGCTCGACGCCCATTACCCAGGGCTCGGCAGAACGACCCCCATGGCTTTATGAATGGCGGTGTTATCCAATCCCGCGTGAAGCCCTTCATGGAGTTTCGCTGTTCTTTGGCCGTAGGCCTCCCAGGGAAAATCCTCGACTCGGGTTCTGGCGGCTTTTCCCATTTCCCATGCTTTTTCTTTGTCCTTGTACAGTGCTTCGATTTGATTCGCCAGTAAATCGGAATCATCACAGCCCACAATAAATCCCGATTTTCCATCCTCGACAACGCTGCCCGAATTAAAGGTCGCTATTACAGGCAGACCGCAAGCCATGGCCTCATAGACGACAAGGGCGCTACCCTCCTCGCATGAAGGAAAAACAAAAACAGAAGAGCGGTTCAATACCTGGTTTACATCATCGACAAACCCGGCAAATTCAATGTCGGAACGGCCCTGCCATTTTGACAAGAGAGGCGCCGCGGCCTGCTCAATCGCTCCGACAAAAACCAGTTTCGCGTCTTTTAATTTCAACTTGTCCCAGGCTTTAAGGAGCAGCGGCGCCCCTTTTCTAATTCCCACCTGCCCGACAAATACCACCTGGAATTTATCCGTCGGCTTTTCCCTTACAGAGAAGCCGGCAAGGTCAACGCCAAATGGATTAAGGACAACCTTGGACATATCAAACCCATGATCGGCGAAGCTTTTATACGAAAACTCCGAGGGGGTAACGACAATGTCCGCCAGCTCATAATCCACCATGCACCTTTTTATAACGTGGCTATAAGTAGGGTTGTATTTTACGCCGTACTTCTCATATTGGTTTTTCAGTATTTCGGTTTGGGTCAGAATGTGGGAGCTTGCCCTGTCAACCACCACTTTGACTCCAAGGGCTTTTGCTCTCTGAATGCTTTTTGACGCCTGGCTGTTCCAACAGTGAAAAGTATCAAAACCAGGTTCCAGCTTGCCTTGGCAAATCCAGTCAAACCACTGGTTTTTTACTTCGAAAAAAGCCTTTTCCGGCAACAACCTGGAAAGTCCCCAAGGAGTGAAGGGCACATCAATAATCATTCCCTCCGGAATATCAAAAGGGCGGTGCCCGAGGCAAACAAGGCTTTTAAGATGCCCTTCACGAAAAAGTCCGGAAGCGGCATGGCTTGCGGTGCGCCCTATTCCCTGTCCCGCGAATTTACTCGCTATGGCGTAAATGGTGTTCATGGGAAATCAGGTTAGCAGATAAAAGTAAAAGTATAAACAATGGAGTGATGGACTAGAAAGAAGGAGAGCAAAACTCGTTTTTGTCTTCCCTGATGTCATCTGGGTGGAATGTGGCGAAAAGCTGGGTGTAAATGATTTTTGTTCCGCAGATAACCGCGCCGACTCCAATGTGGGTAAAGTCCGGGTCGAGAATGTTGCCTCTATGATTTACGCGGCAGGGCGGCTCATTCATGAACATAGCCATTGCCTCTGATGGTAAAAGGTATGTGCCGCGAGCAAGGTTCTCCCCGGCCTTGACATAGACGATACCTGCCTTATAAAGGCGAACCTCGATCCCACTTCCCCGAGGGTCGTTGTGATCGAAAAAGTTTTCATCGCACATCCGCCTGCTGTATTGACCGGCCGCGGTAGCCAGTTCATTTTGCCAGTTCAGGGGCATGGCAAGGCTCGATTCCTCAGGATGGCCTTCTCGCTCACGATTGGTGTAATAAGCCAGTTGACAGGCCAGAGAATCGGCACCCTTACCTATAGGATCACAATCTAGCATATAATCATTTTGAGCAAGAGCAAAGGCATCTGAATGCTCCAGGTCGCCATGGTCGGAACAAGACATGGCCAATAGAATCAGTATTATATACACGGTGAAGAATTTTCGAGCCTTTGGTCTTTTCATATCTTTTGTTTCCGTTTTCACATCAACCGGCATAGACGAACCCGATCTGAGAGGCGACTCGGGAAGCCTGCCGGATCGGGTTCTTATCCTGTGCGGAGGGCACAATATTTTTCAAACAACTCGCGGGTTATTTTTAGTCGTCATCATCTTCATCATCATCATCTTCGTCATCATCATCATCTTCGTCGTCTTCACCTTCCTCAATTTCCACTTCGGTGCTTTGATCAAAAGTGATGGTCATTCCAAGCATGGTGAAGCTTGTGTCTGTAAGGTCCTGGATTGTGGAACCGATCTCAAGCTCTTCCTCTTCAGCAGCCAGAATCTCGTCAGCGTGGAAAATACCATCGCTATCGCCATAGAGTCCTTCAACCTCAACCCACATGCCTACCGCGAGGTCTTCAATAGCCAGTTCTTCCTCGTCCTCATCGTCGTCATCTTCGTCTTCGTCATCATCCTCCAGGTCGAGCATGACTACCAGGTCGCCAAAGACTGTGACAGAAGAGAAATCATCGGCAATGGCATCCACGGGAGCTGTAAACTGCTCCTCAAATTCCTCATCGTCTTCATCTTCATCGTCTTCATCCTCGGTGTAGTCGCCAAGCTCGATTTCCACAGCATAGAGATCACCACCGCCAAGAGCCTGGACTTCGACTTCAGCCATGGCGCCTTCGGTAAGGTCGCTGACGTCGCCCTTCACTTCACCGTTGTCCGAACTATCATCAGTAGCGCAGGCAAAAGCCAGCCCCAAAGCGATAACCACAATAGCGAAAAATAGAATAGTTGATTTTTTCATTTCACAGCCTCCTTTAAAATTTGGGTTCTAAAAACTTCACGGCCTATTCCGTGTTTAGAACTGTTTAATTACGCTGGTGAATAAAAGCAAGGGATGTGCCAAATATTATATTTCTATAAACCATTAAAAAATAATGAAAAATTAGGGTGGTAATGGACTGGGAATAAAAAATGCTTCGAAAATCAGCGCTGAAAATCGAGCGAGTGCTGAAAACTCAGCAGGTAAATTCATAAATTGTAGAAATGTGTTTTTTGGTGCATTCTCAGCTCAAAGAAAAAAAGCCCGCCGAAAAACGACGGGCGAAAGGGTTGTGATGTTATGGAAAATTCTACTCAGTCTCAAAGGCGCTGGACGCCAGGGTCTGGTTTCCGCTTTCCTCGATGGCCAACACTTCGAACTCATATTCAGTGCCCGGCGCGAGGAATTCCGCCGGCACGGTCATGGTCGTAATGGAGGCCGGGGCGTGCACGCTGTATAAGGAACGACCAAATCCCGGATGGTCAAATTCCACATCCTCTTCGACAATGAGCTGATAATGAGTAATGGTGACAGGTTCACCATAGATCGTCTCCGTAACCGGATCCCAGGTGATAACAAGGTCCGCGTCGGAGTCAACTTCAGCATCCTCAGGGGGGCTTGTAATGACCGGACCTGCCGGAATGGCGTGGGTCAATGTGGCTACTCCAAATAAATCGTCACCCTCCACCGATTGCCCTCTAAAGGTATAATCCCCGGCTGGAAGCTTTGCCAGCCAGTCAGGAATAGGGACCAGGGCGTTTTCCGGTTCCTGAGTCTCATAAAACAACTCTGTCAGACCAACATCCCTCATGCTGCCGTGAGTTTCGATGGTGAGAATGTTTCCATCAGGCCCGCAGACATCGATTTTGTTCCATGGATCGGCGTCAAAGGCGCCTTGAAAACCGGTATCCTCGTCAGTGGCGTTATGCTCGATGAGCATCTTGGTATATGCGGCCTCGACAGCGTCCGGAGGGATGGGAGTTCCGCAAATATCGGTAGAGTCATCGTCATCATCGTCGCTGCTATCGTCATCATCGCCGTTATCGTCATCGTCGTTACTGTCGTCATCATCGCCACAGTTGCAGTCATCGTCTTCATCATCGTCATCCTCGTCCTCATCGTCGCACGCGGCTGACAGCATAAGCATAGAGAGGACCGCAAAAAGGGCGATTAAAGCAAACAGGTTGGTTTTTCTCAATTTTTTCATAGTGATTCTCCTTTTTAGATCTTTGTTTGATAGTCATGACTGTCTGTTAACTATCGCAATTGGCGTGCCAAGAAAAAAGTAGCCAATATGGGCAAAAGATAACGTAAAATATCTTTCGCACATTTAAAAAGGTCGACAGCCCTCGATCCAGT
>CAYSHR010000399.1:0-4180 GCA_964430795.1 uncultured bacterium | reverse complement strand
ACCTTCTCCAAAATATATGGACTTGCCGGCCTTCGGGTGGGATATGGTTTTTCAGCAAAGAGAATTAGCGACGCTTTGATGAAAGTCAGGATGCCCTTTAATGTAAACAGGGTGGCTCATGTCGCGGCTCTGGCCGCGTTGAACGACCAGGAGCATGTAAAAAACTCCATCGATGTAATCAACCAGGGCCTTGGACTGTTTTATGAGGAACTTGATAAACTGGGCATTGAATATGTCAAGAGCCGGGCCAATTTTGTATTTGCGAATTTCCCAAAAGACGCAAAAGAGCTATTTGTTGATCTTAGAAAAATGGGGCTGGTGGCAAGGACAGTCAAGGAATACGGCTTCCCCAATTCTTTGAGAATAACAGTGGCCACAGAAGATATGAACCGAAAGTTTTTTGAGGGTCTTAAAAAAGTCCTTTAATTTTGAATTCTAATTTTTTGGGGTTCTTTCATTTTTCGCTGGTTTTTTAGCGGTGGCTTTTTTTCCCTTCTTCTTTTTCGCGGTTTTTTTAACCGCTTTTTTCTCCACACTTTTTTTCGGTTGGGTTTTTTTCTTCCGTTTTCTATTTTCCTTTAAGGTCTTTTCAATAAATTCTCTTTGCCCTTTTTCATATTCAAGGCGCCCCTTTGTAAAATTATCAATTAGAACTTCTTTTGATTCCTTTATTGAGGGGATATCCTTTATGGCGAAATCCAGGTCATAGAATTTAAGAATTTTTGATGTGGGTACACCCCGGGAATCCCATCCTCTGACTTTATAATATTGGGGAAGCATTTTATCCAGAGGAACAACAGTGTCGGGTCTACCCTTGATTTGTGGATCGTCGGTGAGCCTGGCCGGCAATGAATCGTCAACCATCCCTTCCCTTACGTTAAACATTCTCTCCAGATTATATCCCCTGGCACCGGCGGCAAGAAACTCTCCGGCGCTCATTTTCTGCCCTGAAGCCCCGGCAATGGCTTTTGAATGGGGAATCATGGGAATATGAATCGGCAGCATGCTTGCCGGAAGTTTGACCATGGCGCCAATCAACGGAGCGCTTGCAAGGGTGGCCTTGCTGATAAATCCCGCCAGTTCGCTATAGGGGGGTAGTTTATTTGCGATGCCCGGGATAACGGCGTATGAAGTGAATATGCAGGAGCCGCAAGTGCTGATGGCCTCCAGTGTGTTCTGCTGAAAAACAACAAATTCCGCCTTTCCTTTGGATTTCAGAGGATGGATGTTTACAGGACCCAGCGCCTCGAAGTAGACAAGGTATCCCGCGTTTAGATGGCATCCGCCCCTGTTGGCCGTGGCATAACCCAGGCCATGCCCTACCGCGCCCCTTGGTTCATAAGCCGCGAATTCCAGACCTTTGGCGTGCATGGCAAAATCTTTTCCGCCATACTTTTCCGATAACCTCATCACCCCGTCAGCCAGCTCATCCCCAAGACCTTTTCTTAAGGCAATATGGTATAAAGTCTTTTCAATATTATCGGTTTTTCCGAATTTCAGGTTGGTTTTCATCAGCCCTTCCCTGGAAGCTTCCATGACAAACCCCAGGACGCCGCCGGCGGTAATTGTATCCATTCCAAGGCGGTCCATAATCACATTCCAGCGGCTGATCTTCCTGATGTCATTGTTTCGAATATTTGAGCCGAACATGCCCACCGTCTCAAATTCAGGACCTTTGACATTTTTACCTTCAAACTCCACTACCCGCCCGCATCTGATGGGACATGAAAGGCAACCGTCATTCTTTACCAGAATATTATCGGCCATATATTCGCCATCAATAAGATTGGCGTCTTCATATGTTCCATACTTGAAGTTTTCTGTTGGAAGGCAATTCAGAGTGCTGGCTTTGGCCAAAAGGCCGTCAGTGCCATAATCAGGCAGGGCGCCGCCTGTTGTCGGATGCTCCTTTAGCATTTGGATCCAAGCCTTGATGGTCTTTTTGAATCCTTTCTTGTCAAAGAGCTCCACTTTTCCCGTACCTCTGGCCACCAGGCCCTTGAGATTTTTCGATCCCATCACAGCGCCGGCGCCGCCACGACCAAGGGCTCTCTCGTCCGACAATATACAGGCGTACCGGACGAGGTTTTCCCCAGCGGGACCGATAGCCATCTTGCCGCATTTTTTCCCATAACGATGAATAAAAGTTTGCTGAGTCTGTTCTGTATCCATTTGCCAAATGTCACCGGCGTCTTCGATGGTAATTTTCCCATCATCAATAAGTAGATAGGATGGCTTTTTGGCCCGCCCTTTGATTATCAGCGCGTCCAGTCCGGCTCTTTTTAAATAAATTCCAAAATTCCCGCCACTGTTGGCACTTAGAATAATTCCGGTCAATGGGCTTTTTGTTGAAAGATTGAATCGGCTGGAACAGGGCGCGCCTGTTCCTGTCAAAGCGGCAGTGGAGATTACAATATGATTTTCAGGAGAAAAGGGGTCCAGTCCCGGCGCCAGGCAGTCATATAAAATCTTTGCGGCAAGAGCCTTGTTCCCCAAAAATATTTCCCGTTCCCTGTCGCTAATCGGGTACTTGTCAACTTTTCCGGTAGACAGGTTAACGATCATCCCTTTTCCGGTATACGCCTTGTATTTCGTGCTCATGGATTTCTTCCTTTTAATGGCGCCAAAAGTTTTTCCGGATTCAACCGCCACCTAATGGCGGAAAAAACGTAACGACATCTCCCTCTCTTAACCGGGTTCTTTTTCCATCCAGATAGTTGACATTGGTGTCATTTACAATAAGGTTTGACAACTTCATCTGCTTTAAAAAATCCGGATTGCCCTTAAAGGCGTTTTGCAGGGTTTTTATCAAAGTTCCCACACCATCTGCATCAACGGTCATCCGGCTGAATCCCGCGGCTTTTCCCAATGTTGTGGCAAATTTTACAGTAACTTCCATTTTTCTCTCCTGATAAGCCGAAAGACTTACCTGTCTTTTGTTATCCGTTACCCTATTTTCACCAATGCGTCAGCCGCTACAGGGCGCCCTTTATCAAAAAGAATCGGATTAATATCGATTTCCGTCACCTGTGGCAACTCCTCCGATATTAAAGAAAGGGCCATCAGCATATTGCATAGCTCACCTTTATCAACAGTCGGCAGACCCCTGATTTCTCCCAGGAGTTTCGAGCTGTTTATACTCTCGATCATCTCCATGGCATCGATTTTTAAGATGGGGCAAACCCTGAACGCCACGTCTTTCATAGCCTCCGCGAAAATACCGCCAAGACCGAACATTACAACAGGACCAAATTGGGGGTCAGTGGAGAGTCCCGCGATAAACTCCCGCTTTGTTTCAAGCATTGGGCAGACTAAAACGCCGTCGGCGTCATCTGGAAGTCTGGATAACAGAGCCTTGAACCGGGCGGTCAAATCTCTCTGGTCGCGAATTCCCACCTCGACCAACCCGAGCTCGGTTTTATGAAGGATGGTTCTTCCGCACCCTTTTAACACCAGAGGGTATCCGGCATCGTGGGCAAAACCTAACGCCTCGTCCAGTGATTTTGTCAGCACCATTTTTCCCACAGGGATTTGGTAATCGGTTAGGAGTTCCTTGCTTTGGGCTTCCGACAAAAAAGGCGCCCCTTCTCTTTTGGCATCTTCGATAAGTTTATTTGACAATACTTCTCTCCATACAGTTTCCATAATCGGTAATTTATCCCATATAAGCCTTGTGTCAACAATTCTTCAAAAATTTAAGCAAGGGCAACTTTTTATTGACCTTTGATTTACCCAATACTTTATGTTACCTCTTCGTTATGAATAACATTGAGCTAAAACGACAGGTAGCGCCTTTTTTGGTTTTCCTTGCGGTATGCATATATATCGCTCCCATTTTCAAAAATCCAGACGCCCTGATTAACGACGATCCCTATAGATATCACGATTACCTTCAGCAAGCCACATACGATTTTCTTTTCAGGCAGTCCATTCTCGAACATCATCAATTTCCTTTAAGAACCCACATGCTTGGAGGCGGATATCCCCTGATCGCCAATCCCCAGGACACTACCTTCTCCCCTTTCGTATTGACTACACTGGTATTTGGTGAAGCCCTTGGAATAAAAATAAACATTCTTCTCTTTTTTCTTATAGGCGCGGGAGGGATGTTTCTTTTATCGAGAAAAGGATTGGGGTTGCCCATAACCGGCGCCGCTTTCGCGGCCTGCGCCTATTGTTT